>DAOUWX010000170.1 GCA_030666935.1 Atribacterota bacterium
CTCGCCAGCAGGCTATCGCCTAAAAGAGCAATACATCCGATAACAAAGAGTATGCGGTTCGCGCTTGGCTAACGCCAAATGCTCACCCAAATTTTTTGTTCCGCTCCGCTGCACAAAAAACTTCGCATACTCTTGAACATTATACGCAATTCAAAAAATATTTTTTTTAATAAGGAATTTTGATAGGCTTTTAATAATGAATAATAAATTTGTTTTTTATTTTTTTAAAAGGGGAAATAATGTGTTTTCTCCGCTCCGCTACGAAAACGATTTAATATAAAAGAACGGGTTTAACCCGTTCTTTTTTGATTACTTCTTTCTCTTTGGCGCTCTTTGAGATAAAGCACTTCCAGCAGCTATTTTACTTTTTCTTCCAGTCCTCTTATCTTTAAGCACTTTAGAAGCGGCTTTACCAGCCCTTTTGCTGGTTCTTCTTTGTCTTGCCATAAAATTAAATTAATAGTTAATTATATTTTACCTTTTTTTCTTCTATTTTTGTGTATTTTTAAATGATTAGCAATTCCCAAATAATCTACAGAAATTTTGAAGAAAAATACACCAAGGAATGTTGAATAATATCATTAAAATATAAAACAAAATGAATATCCACGGAATTTTTATTTCTATATGAGTAAAAGGTAAATATTTATTTTTGTCTTTACCCTCTCCTAATTCCTGCCATTCTACATCATAAAGAGATATAGGCAACTCTTTTTCAATTTTATGAACAACTTTAAATTTACCAGTATTTATATCTTTATATGACCTTATTAATCTATACCAAAAATAACACAATACGATGCTTATTAAGGCGACCATTATAACAATCTGTAAATCAATTATTTCTTTTTTGATTGTGTACCCAAGAAAAGCAATCAGGGCAGTATTGACAGCAAGAAAAAAATCATTATTTCTTTGCCTTCTATCGCTTATTTTATCAGCGGCCTCTATATATATTTTATACTGCTCAAGCAAATGTTCTTTAAATTTATTTCCGTAATTTTCTTCATTAAAATTTAATATATTATTTGATTCTTTTTGCATTTTATTTATTTAATTCATCAACTATATCACTAATATTCCATTTTAAAATTTTAGCATTATTATCTTTCAAGGGTTTTGGAACTGTGTGACCCTTGTCCTTGTATATTCTTATACCAAAAACTTTATTATCTAATTCATAACTAGTATTTAATTCCCACAAAACAGCATCTCTTTTAGAAGTGTCTTCACCAATTAAACATATGGTTACAGAAGTTTTTTTAATTTTTTCCCTACAATTTGTTTTCCATTTTTCATCAAATGGTTCATCTATAGCATAATTAAGAAATTCTAAATCGAATTTATCACTTTTTGCCTGCGTGCACAATAAAGTTTTAGCATGAAGATCGTCCATGTGAAAACTAATGAACACTCTTTTTTTTGTTTTTTGAGAATTTGTGTCTAAATACATAAATTTTTTATTTAATAAATTAATTAGTATTTTTAATTTTCCCAACCACCCTGCCTTGAATCTGTAAATTTTCAAAAATGTAAAGCGGTTTGTGGATTGGATTATTTGATTTAGGTTCTAAAATAACACAGTCATCGCCTTTCTTTAAAGTTTTAATCGTAGCTTCATCGCCGATTAAAGCGACCACCTTGTCGCCCACATCAGCATCTGGCTGCTTCTTAATTAAAACCAAATCACCGTCATCTATACCCGCCTTATTCATACTGTCGCCAATCGCTCTTAGAAAAAAATACTCTTTTGGGTCGCCCTTAACTTCATATGGAATATAAGCTTCAATATTTTCAACCGCTAAAATGGGTTTTCCACAGGTGACCATTCCAACAAGGGGGATATTATGCTTTTTTTGGAATACTTTTTTTACCTTCATGTCCCTTTGCTGATGCTTATCAGACGATAAAAATCCTTTTTTCTTTAAAGCGTCCGTATGCCTCTGAACCGCGCTAATACTATTATATTTTAGGTATTCTTTTATTTCTCGCAATGCGGGCGAATATCCATTTTTTTGGGTCAATTCGTTTATAGCTGAAAGCACTTCTTTTTGCTTGCTTGTTAAATTCATAAATTATGTTATTATATTATATATAAACATTAACGCATATAGCGTAAGTTGTCAAGAGGCTTAATCTTTTATTAATCAATAATTAATGTTATAATATAAATAATATGACAAAAAATGATTTCACATTTATGGATTTTTGTGCTGGAATAGGCGGAGGTCGAGCTGGCCTTGAAAATTTAGGCATGCAATGCGTTGGTTTTTCCGAGATTAACAAAGACGCCGAGAAAACGTATCGGGAATTTTTTGGACAGGAAGAAAAAAATTACGGGGATTTAACAAAAATTAATCCTGACGATTTGCCAAATTTTGACTTAATGATCGCTGGCTTTCCTTGTCAGACTTTTTCAGTTGTTGGAAAAAGGAAAGGAATGAAAGATCGCAGAGGGCAAATTATTTTCGATTTAATTGATATAATGAAAGGAAAAAATTTAAAATATTTCATTTTGGAAAATGTAAAAGGGTTATTGAACCACGGAACCGGAGAATCAATGAAAATAATTTTAGATGAATTGGATAAGGCGGGCTATAAAGTTTTCTGGAAGCTTATCAGTAGTCTAAATTATGGAGTGCCGCAGATGAGAGAAAGAATTTATTTTGTAGGCGTAAGAAAAGATTTAATTAAAAACAATAAACCATTTGAATTCCCAAATACCGTAAAAACTCCGGAATTAAAAAATTACCTAGTTGATACAAACGAAATTGAATCTAAAGAGAAAAAAAGAATTTACGAATCTTTCTTAAAATATTTAGAAAATAAATATAATAAAGGAAAATTTTCAGTTGAAGAATTATTAAAAGAAGATTTTTTAGTTATAGATACTCGCCAATCCGATCTTCGTTTATATCGAGGTAAAGTACCAACATTGCGAGTCGGGAGACATGGCGTTTTATATATTCGGGATGGAAAATTCAGAAAATTATCAGGCTATGAATCTTTGCTTTTACAAGGCTTCTCTAAAAGATTATCTAATAAAGTTAAAAACAAAATTTCAGATATTTATTTACTTAGCCAAGCTGGAAACGCAATGACAGTCAATGTTGTTGAGACCTTCGGCAAAAGCTTTCTTAATTATATAAACTCATGCCAAAAGCAAGAACAAGAAGAAAAAAATCGGTCATACTGGGGTCTAACACCGCAAAGGGTGGATTTCAAAATGAAAGGGATGTCATAAAAATATTTAATAACTGGAAAACCGATAAAATAGCCCAAAAATGGCTCAAAGCGATGAGCTATGATTTTAATGATATTGAATATGTAAAAGCGGAAAAGGTCAGAGGTCAATACAAAGCTGATATTCAAGTGCGAGTGCGGATAACCATAAAATTAAAATCTCAAGAAGATTTGCAAAACCTGCAAGTCAAACTTGTCAGTAATCCGCAAGGATTCAATCAGATTGACAAGCGCTGGATTGATAAATATGTTGAGCTTTGGAATGTTCCAAAAGATATAACAAAATTGTTAAAATTATTCACCGGTGAAATTAAACCAACAAAGAAAAATTTAAAAGATCCTAGAAGAATGCTTTTAACCGAATTTGACGAGAGCGATCAAGAAAAAATACTTGATTTTTTTAATCATAATAAAATTTTAGTCATTTCTGATTTATTGAAGGGCAGAGGCGAGTTTTCCGCCGATTGGGTTTTAGTGATTTTAAAAGTAAATGGCGAGAGCAGCTGGGTTTTAAAATCCATTAACGAAGCGATGAATGTTTTTGGCAAAGGAGATATTAGAATAACCGCGCAAGGAAGTTTAAAAATTGGAAAAATCGGCATGCAAAGAAAAGGCGGAGACGGCGGACGGGATACATCAAAAATGTTGCAATTTAAAATTAACCCCGTTGAGCTTTTTGATAATTAGCTTTATGGCAGACACTGTTTCAAAAAAGAAAAGAAGCGAAATAATGTCTAAAGTAAGAAGTAAAGACAGTAAAATTGAGATTGAATTTAGAAAAAATCTTTGGAAAAAAGGTTTTAGGTATAGTAAAAATTCGCCAAAGTATTTTGGCAAACCTGATTTAGTTTTAAAAAAATATAAAACAGTAATCTTTATTGATTCCTGCTTTTGGCACGGATGCAAAAAGCATTGTCGCATTCCCGCGACAAAAAAAGATTATTGGATTCCTAAGATTGAGAAAAATAAACAAAGAGATAAAGAAGTTAATCGCCATTACAGAAAAATCGGCTGGACAACAGTTAGAATTTGGGAACATGAAATTATCAAGAATAAAACGCGAGCGATAAACAAGGTTGTTAATTCTTTATAATAAGGAGTTTAGGGGCAAGGGGAATTCACCCCTTTAATTCCCCTCTTCCCCTTGCCCCTAAACAAAAAACAAATTTATTAATAATGTAGCCTATCAAAAAATTATAGTTTATAAATATTTTTTGAACTCGCTCCTTTCAGTCGCGCCCCGCTGCGCTCTCCTCCCTTCGGTCGTCGGGGCGTATAACAAGGTATAAGCGGTTCGCCCCTCGGCTCGGGGCTCACGCAAATTTTATTTCGCTCCGCTCAATAAAACTTCGCTTATACCTAAACGTTATTCTAAATTCCGCTTCGCTTCATTTAGAATAACGCGCGCGGATACCTCCGCTGTCATACTCCATTCCGCTCCGCGGAACTTCGTATAACAGCGGATATCCAAAATTTCTTTACGCAAATCCTTCGGGATTTACTTCA
>DAOUWX010000187.1 GCA_030666935.1 Atribacterota bacterium
TCATGAATATGGTAAGCTAATTGTTATGCGCTAAGATAATAAAGGAGTATTAAAAAAATGAATTATAAAACTTTTTTTTCAAAAACATTAATATTGTTTATGGTATTTTTCCAATTAAGTGCAGGTATTAATGATGATTTTCATAATTCCTTGAATGCAATTGATAAAAAGCTTAAAAGTTTTTTACCAAAGTTACGTACTATTGATAAAGATACTTGGTCAAAGGAATACAATATCTTTATGGATGAATTCAAAGATGTAGAATTAAAATATTGTTATAAATATAAACAGTTATTATTAGAAAAGAAATTATACTATATATCACTTATACATCCAATTAAATATAAATTTATTAATAATACTGCCAAAGAAGAAAAAATAAAAGTTTATATTAGTAAAGAGTATGAAAAATATATCATAGAAAAATATAGTATAATTAAACAATTAGACAAAAATTCAATGCAATTAGTAGGACTCTTTGCTGGTGAAATAATAGAATTATCTAACTTACCTGATAAATCACCTATTTTAGCATCTAAGTTAGATATAACCAAAAATAAGCTTGAATTAATGCTAAGCGATTTTATAGAAAATTCACGAAATAAGAAATGTAGCGCAAATTTATTATTAGAATCTGCATTTCATTATTCAAAAATGAAAAAATACAAAAAAGCTGAAGAGATGTGTTTAAAGTTAAAAAATGATTTTCCAGAAAATGAAAATGTAAAATCGGGAACTGTTGATAAACAATTAAAAAGTTTAAAAATTATACCAGGAATTATTGCTCCAAATTTTTCAGTAAATACTATTTCTGGTGAAAAAATATATTTATCAGATTTTAAGGGTAAATTTTTGTTTTTAGAATTTTGGAGTTATGGTTGCTTCCCTTCTAAATTAGATGTGCCAAATTTAAACAGATTATACAATAAAATTTCAAGCGATTCAATTAATGTACTTGGAATTACATGTAGTGATATGGAGAAAATAAAATCTTTCATTAAAGAACAAGATGTACAATATCCTATAGCGATTTGTAATAAAAATATCATGTCTTCTTATGGTATTTACGCTTTTCCAACATCATTTCTAATTGCCCCCTCTAATGTAATTATCGCAAAAAATTTAAGGAATAAAAATTTGGTAAAATTGGTAAGAAATGAAATAAGGAAATATTTTCAAAAATAATTAATATTATGCTTATTTAACTATATATATATTGAGCGTTCAGGGACATAGGTAACACTCTTTTATACAATTGACCATTATAAATATTTTACTAACATTCGCTGTTATATGTACCGAAGACATCAGATCGGGAAAAGTTTTTTACCTATCCCCGATCCCTCTTCCTTATGCAAAAGGGAATGAGTTAAAAATTAAATAACTAAAATTTATTGATAATACTAAAAAACAAAAAGGAATCTAAAAATGAAAAAGTTTTTTCTAATCATTATCGCAGGATTATTGTTTTGGATGTGCGCAAAAGACGACGCCAATCCTTTTTTTACTGAATTTGACACTCCGTTTAAAACTCCGCCGTTTGACAAAATAAAAGAAGATCATTATTTGCCGGCTTTTATAGAAGGCATAAAACAGCAAAAGGAAGAAATCGAATCCATTGTAAACAATACCGAGCCCCCTTCTTTTGAAAATACACTCGAAGCGCTGGAAAATACAGGGGCATTATTAACAAGAGTAAACTATGTTTTCATTAATATGAAATTAGCAAATACAAATGAAAAATTGCAGAATATCGCCAAAGAAATCGCGCCGCTGCTATCAAAACATCTTGATGATATTATGTTAAATGAAAAGCTGTTTGAAAAAATAAAAACAGTTTATGAACAAAAAGATCAATTAAAATTATCTGTCGAACAGAATACACTTCTTGAAAAATATTACAAAGATTTTGTACGAGGCGGCGCAAACCTTGATGAGGAAAATAAAGACAGGTTTAGAAAAATAAATGAGGAGTTAGCTCTTCTATTATTAAAATTCGGAGAGAATGTTCTTAATGAAAACAATGCCTTTAAACTGGTTATTGATAAGGAAGAAGATCTGGCGGGTCTGCCGCAATCAGTTATTGACGGAGCGGCAGAAGCAGCGGCAGAACGCGGTTATAATGGCAAATGGGTTTTTACTTTACATAAGCCCAGTATGCTTCCTTTTCTTAAAAATTCGGATAAACGTGAATTAAGGGAAAAAATATTAAAAGCCTATATTAACCGCGGCAATAATAACAATGAGCTTGATAATAAAAAGATTTTATCAAAGACAGCGGCGCTTCGGGTGGAAAGGGCAAATTTGTTAGGCTATAAAACTCACGCCGATTTCGTGCTGGAAGTTAATATGGCAAAGAAACCGGAAAACGTATATAAATTACTTAATCAGCTTTGGAAGCCCGCTCTTAAAATAGCTAAAAAAGAAGCGGAACAGCTTCAGAAAATGATTAACAAAAAGGGTAAAAACCTTAAGCTGGAACCCTGGGACTGGCGCTACTATGCCGAAAAATTGAAAAAAGAAAAATACGATCTGGACGACGAAATATTACGGCCGTATTTCAAATTAGAAAATGTAAGGAACGGCGTATTTGAAGTCGCTGCAAAGCTTTTTGGAATCACCTTCGAGGAAAGAAGCGACATTCCGAAATATCATAAGGATGTTAAAGTGTTTGAAGTTAAGGAAGCCGACGGTTCGCATATTGGAATCCTTTATACTGATTATTTCCCCAGAGCCGCAAAAAGAGGCGGGGCGTGGATGGAAGCTTACAGGAAACAATCACGGCAAGGGGGAAAAGAAATCACTCCCATAATATGTAATGTCTGCAATTTCTCCAAACCGACCGGTGATAAGCCGGCGTTGCTCAGTTTTGGGGAAGTGACTACATTGTTTCACGAATTCGGACACGCTCTGCACGGACTGCTTTCTAACTGCACATATAAAAGACTTTCCGGAACCGCGGTATCGAGAGACTTTGTCGAAATGCCTTCTCAGATTATGGAAAACTGGGCTTCCGAACCCGAAGCTCTTAAATTTTACGCTAAACATTACCAAACCGGCGAATCTATCCCGCGGGAACTGATTGATAAAATCCAGAAATCCGGTCATTTTAACCAGGGGTTTAAAACCTTAGAATACCTGGCGGCTTCATTTTTGGATATGGATTGGCATACGCTCACCGAAGACAGGGAAATGGACGCTTTAGAATTTGAAAACAATTCTATGGATAAAATCGGTTTGATACCCGAAATAGTTGTCCGCTACAAGAGCTTCTATTTCAGGCATATTTTTTCGGGTGAATATTCTTGTGGATATTACAGCTATATTTGGTCTGAAGTTCTGGACGCCGACGCTTTTCAGGCTTTTAAAGAAACTTCTCTTTTTGATAAGAAAACCGCGCAGTCTTTAAGAAAGAACATTTACTCTGCCGGCGGCAAGGAAGACCCGATGATACTTTATAAACGATTTAGAGGATCCGAACCTGAAATTGAACCGCTGCTGAAAAGAAGAGGACTTAATTAATGATAAAAATTGAATGTCCAACAAGGAATTATGAATTATGAAGTAAAAACTTCAAAAATCATCCCGAAATTTCGGGATTAATCCTTGCCTGCCCATAAGCAAAGCGGGGTTCGTTATTCTCTTTATTAACGAAAAAACCAAGGAAAATTAAAATTCTTATATACCGATCAGTAAATGGTTTGAAAACTAAAGGTTCGTCCCGACCGGTCGGGATGTCAATACGAAATGGTTATCCCGACTGATCGGGACAAGTTCCCGAAGCTTCGGGACTGTTCCAGTATACAATAATATAGAAGCGTGAATTCATACATAGACTCTTTTAAGTTCAAACGATACCTTCTGAAGGTCTATCATAGACTTTTTGAGAGTCAACCGAGACTCTTTTTGAGCCAACCGAGATTTTTTTTGAGTTAACCGAGATTCATTTTTAATTAAACGAGACTCTTTTTGAGCCAGCCGAGATTCTTTTAGAGGCAACGGAGACCATCAGAAGGTCAACGGATACCTTAATATTTTCTTCCGTGTCAGATGGATGTTTTTCTTTTATTAAAGAGGATAAAGTTTTTTACCCATTTTAGATAAGCTTCTTCTGTACGAATGCTGTAATGGCGGGTACGGATTTCATAGCGGAGTCGATCGAGCAGGTTTTTCTTAATATGCGGAATCCTTCCTGATATTGTGAATTGTATTTAAGTGAACCTCAAGATGTATATACTATTTGTTCTTCAACATCAAGAATAATATTAGGAATCATTCCGGTTTTTGTCCTTTTAGCAGGCGATGCAAATCTAAAAATATCCTTGAGAATTATTAGATAAATGATATCGTAAGTTAATATTGTAAATATAGAACTTACGGAA
>DAOUWX010000421.1 GCA_030666935.1 Atribacterota bacterium
AAGAAGCGGGGGTGTATTGCATACACCCTCAATGATCTATATAAAACCGGAGAACGGGCGTCTCGCTTGTCTATTAAGCATCTTTTTTTTCTAAAAAAAAAAAAACAGGGGGTTAAAACCCCCCTTTTTTAATAAATCTATCTTAATAAAAATTTACCCGTATTAAAAGATTTTTACCCGCCGGCAATCGAATGAATTACCTGGACATCGTCTCCATCCATAATCGCGGTATCTTTATATTTTTCCTTGGGAATATATTTACCATTAACCTTCACCATTATCAAAGGGAAAGTATATTTACATTTTTTCAGTAAAAGAGCAACGGTTAAATCTTCTTCCCATTCTCTATCTCTTCCATTTACTTTGATCATGACTGATATTTTTTCACCAACTCTACCACTTCCGAAAAATCTATCTTCAATTTTTTAATAATTTCCAAAGTTGGTACGCCATTAGAATCCCATCCTCTTCGCTTATATACGGCATCGCAAAGTTTTTGATATTGTTCTTCTCTGTAAGTTCGAAGAATTTTCATCTTTTCTTCGGTTGTTTTACTTTTGACATCAAATTTAATTATCTCTTTCAATTGTTGGTCGTAAAGTTCTTTGCGCGATTCGTATTCTTCAACTGTTACCGGTCCAACAGCCCGATAGGGAACTATATCATGTTCACGGGTACCAAAACCCATCTTCAAATTAAATAATCTCTGGAGATTATGAACTCTTTCTGATTGTAAAATTAATCCTTCTGGAGTAAGGTGTTTACCGGTAACCCCCTCGAAAAGCCAGCAGTAATTTTCTACATGTTCGGGAACTTTTGCTGCCTTCATTCCATGATATTTCTGTTTGTTGTCTTCCGGCTCAATATCATTCCAGGGCAATTTACAGAGACCGACGATAGAAAACCAGGTTCGGAATAAGGGAAAATAATGGAGTGCTTCGGCTTTGTCTTTAAAAGTAGGAATCTGGTTATTTACCTGGTCCATAAAGATAAGCCATGACTCATCATGTTGAGGCCCTTTATTAGCAATTCCATATCCTCCCTGCTGAGCCAAAGATTCTTTAGTTACATATTCAGAAAATTCCATCCCCTTACATTCCATACCTATATCCTGTAAAAATTTTGCATCTGCACTATATTTTTCTACTAATATTTTCTTTATCTGTCGAATCCCCAATCCGGCAATTTTACCAAATCCTTTTCCTTCTGCCATCTGGTGAATTAATTCTAAAGCTGCTTCTGCATTTCCAAAGTTAAGCTCCAAGCCCCCGGTAATTTCTTTACTTATAATATTATTTTCGTAACACTCCATAAGAAAAGCCATAGTGGTACTAACTCCGATAGTATCCATCCCGTAATTATCACAATAAAAATTAGCTTCTAAAATAAAATCGGGGTCGAAACATCCGCAATTTCCGCCAAATCCGGCAGCAGTTTCATATTCCGGTCCATCCACCAGGACTTTTTCTCCTTTTAAAGGTCCGGTGGTTAATTCAAACTCATCCACGGCATGAGAACAACGCATAGCACAGCCCATCCAGCAAGAATCGCCTGCCTGATTCTGGGTCACACGCTGATGCCATACCTTATTTTCAATTTTAAAGGCATCAGGGTGTGAACCAAATTTATAATTATGGACGGGCAGGCAATTATAATTCTGCATATGGTCTAATAAATTAACCGTCCC
>DAOUWX010000436.1 GCA_030666935.1 Atribacterota bacterium
ACATGTCACCAATGGAATATGAACGTCAATATTATTACCAAGAAGAGGTAGCCTGATAATAATGCTTAAAATAATGAGCAATTCTAAGAGAATTAAAGAAAAAGTACACTTTTCTGTGTCTGGTTTAGCGGGGGCAGTACAAATAAAACGAAAAATTAAAAGCGCAAAAGGTAAAACCATAGCTTAAAATTAAAAATTTAAATATAATGTTTTATCTATTGAGTATCATATTTTTTATCTCGCATATTATATTGCAAAATAAAAAGATAAAGAAGCAAAAAATAAAACTTAAAATTTAGTACTGAGAGAAAAGGTTTTAAGTTTTGAATTATGGTTTTTCGCTTTTAGTTTTAAATTTTTAGCTATATACTAAAAATTGAAAAATTGTATTTGAGACTAACGACTAATTTATACTAATAACAAGTTAGAAATTTATAACTTTTTATTAGTAAGTGGAGAAAAAGAAATGGAACAACAGACTGATAATTTGGTAAAAGAATTTACTCTTGAGCAGATAAATGAATTAAATAAAATTATTGAAAAATACAGAGTGGAGCCGGGAGGAATAATATCTTCACTGAGAGAAGCCCAAGATCTCCTCGGATATCTACCCATAAATATCCAGAAACAAATATCTGATAAAACTAATATCCCTTTAAGCAGAATTTATGGAATAGTGACCTTTTATTCATTTTTTACTATGACTCCACGGGGTAAACATATGGTGAAAGTGTGTTTAGGTACGGCTTGTTATTTTAGCGGAGGTAAGGAAATTGCGGAAACAATAGAGGGAGAATTTGGAGTAAAGTCTGGAGAGACCACTGCCGATAGAATATTTACTTACGAAACAGTAAGATGCCTTGGAGCTTGTGGATTAGCACCGGCAATAGTAATTGATGGAGAAGTATATGGGAGAGTTAAGCCTTCAAAGGTAAAAGAGATATTGAAACAATATAAATAGCGGTTAAGGTTAATACAGGAAAGGGGAAGTCTGTGGGAAAAATTAAGACAGAAGATTTAATAAAAATTAAGAGGAACACCTTAACTAAAAGAGAATTATCAAAAAGAGAAAAAAAAATAAGAATAACCGTCCATATGGGCACCTGCGGTATTGCTTCAGGTGCCCAAAAAATTATGGGTGCTCTAACAAAGGAAATTGAGAGAAGAAAACAAAAAAATATTGCAATTATTACTTCTGGTTGTATGGGGTTATGCAGCAGAGAACCTTCAATTACTGTGGAGATATTTGGGCAGGAACCAATAATTTATCAGTATATGGACAAAAAGAAGGTATTGGAAGTTTTTAGAGAGCATATTTTAGAGGGGAAAGTTCTTGCTGATTATGCTTTGGCGAGGGGAAAAGAAGAACAAATCAAGGAGAGAATTAAATATAACGGTGCCTTACCTGATGAAATTATCTTAGATAAAACCATACCCGGCATAGAAGAAATTCCTTTTTTTTCAAATCAAGAGATAAGAGTTCTAAAAAATCGAGGAATAATTGATCCGGAAAAAATCGAGGATTATATTTC
>DAOUWX010000318.1 GCA_030666935.1 Atribacterota bacterium
ATAATACTCTCCCTATAATCTTGAGGGATATAAACATCTAAAACCACATTAGCATTATAAAATAATACTTTGGGATATTCTATTTCGATTTTTAATTTACTTCCTTCCAGATTGGTTATTAACCTGGGTAATGCCTTCTCAGACTTAAGGGCCGATCTGCCATAAAAATGAATTTTAATATCTTCTTCATCTGTTGAAAATACACTAACATCTGAACTCACTGAATGAATATAAATTTCCTTCAATTGATCAATGCCAAAAGTCCTAACTTCATCTATTGAATTTCCTTCAAAATCATTCCTATCCCTAAAATTTATCATATAGTTTTCTGTGTTGAAAAAAGCTATTGCTGCTATAGTTAGTGATATTACGGCTATAACCACCAACCATATTACCATCTTTTGGATATTTGTATTGTTTCTCATTCTCTATTCCTCCTATTGGTTATAATCTGTAAATTCATTTTTAAATAACTAATACTTAATTTATAAAAAAACTTGATCAAATAGAATGTTCCTATTAGAGATAGAAGACCCAGAGCAGTAAGACCAATACCCAACGGAATGCTAACTACCGCAGCAAATGGAATATATACATTCCAGACAAAAACAGGTCCCAGTAAAGTTCCGAATAATACAGCTGCCCCCGAAACAGTAATAGCAAACGATGCAGCAAATAATGCTACAAATATACCCAGCAATCCGACTGCAGGACCCAAAACAATTACCAAATTAAAAAAGCCTAACCCAACAGCTGCAAAGATTGCTCTCATTATGTTGCTTGCAGAAGTTGTTTTTTCTGCCTCTCTTAATATACAACTTGCCCTGCTTTGTTTAGCTATGACCTTCGGATCTCCGAGTGATGCAGCGATCTCCTCTTCTTTTCTTCCTTTCTCTAATCCAATTCTAAAATGTTCTTCATAATCAAACAATATATCTTTCTTTTCTTCTTCAGATATATCTTTAGTTAATTCAGATAATCTTCCTAAAAATTCTTTTTTATTCATTCTTTCCGCTTCCTTTCAAAAAATTATTAACATCTTTTACAAAAGTAAACCATTCTTCCTTTAATTCCTCTTCTTTTTTTCGGCCTAATTCAGTCAATTTATAATATTTCCTGGGCGGACCTTCCTGAGATTCTTGCAGATATGTAGTTACTAACTCCTCGGACTTCAACCGTCTTAATAAGGGATATATTGTTCCTTCGGAAATTGAAATACTCTTAGAAATTTCATTAACCAATTCATACCCATAACAAACTTCTCTTTCCAGCATACTTAAAACACATAATTCCAATACTCCTTTTTTAAATTGAATATTCAATTTATCACCATCCTTTTTCAAATAATTTTTAATACTATTATTGAATATTATATTGTACCTTATTATGTACGGTAGTATTGTATCACACAGTATCTTATAATGCAAGGTAGTAATGAAAATATTTTTAATTTTTTTTATAAATATCTTAACACCTAATGTTTTATGGGTTTTTTGAATGTAGAATTTATAGATATTAGATTAAAATATGCGGAATATTGACTTAGATGCCCAAATTGATTATCATAAACCTATAGTAAATTACCATCGTTGTAGACGGTAGATTTATAATTTTAATTAATCAAATATAGAAGTAAGCGGTCTTGAATAAAACTGTAGATAATGCAAAAAAACCCCCCCCTTGAACCATTAATCATTTAAAGGAGTGAGGAAATTGGAAGAAGTACAATATCATATAAGATGTAAAAAAGGTGAAGTGAACAAAGCGGTATTACTTCCCGGAGATATCGAAAGAGCAGATTATATCGGGACAAAATTTTTCCGGGATTCAGAAAAAATTATGGAGAATAGAGAATTTCATATTTATAACGGCAGCTACGAAAACAAACCTGTGGCAGTCTGCTCCACCGGAATCGGATGTATGTCAGCTGCCGTAGCCATAGAGGAACTGACCAATATAGGTTGTAAATACTTTATCAGAGTGGGAACCTGCGGTTCCCTTTCTCCTCAAATAAACCCCGGAGATATAATTATTGTAACCGGGGCTATTCGAGGGGACGGAGCCTCTAAAGAATATGTCCCCATAGAATACCCGGCAGTGGCAGATTATCACACTGTTACTGCCCTGAGAAACAGAGCTAAAAAGGAAAGTGCTGACTATAGTTTGGGAATAATGAGAACCCACGACGCTTTTTATATGGAATCCCCTTTTGCCTTCGGAGATTATAAAAAAAGAGTCGCCATCTGGGCAGAAGCAGGAGTTTTGGCTATCGAGAACGAATCTTCTACCCTTTTCGTGATAGGTTCTTTAAGAAAGGTACAGGTTGGGAGCATACTGGTCGCCGCGGGAAATTTAATCACCGGCAAAAGAGGCACAAAAGATAAGCTGCAAAAAAGTATTGATAAAGCAATAATCATCGCTGCCGGAGCTTTGGTCGACCTTCAAGAGGAAGAGGAGGAAAAGATATGAAAAAGATGCATCATCTTCAGATAGAACCGGGCCAAATAGGAGAATTTGTAATAATGCCGGGTGACCCCGGCCGTTGTCATCTGATAGCTGAACATTTCGAAAATCCTCAATTAATTGCCCAAAGTCGTGAATATATACCCTACACCGGAAAATATAAAGGGTTAACTGTAAGTGTTACCTCAACCGGTATGGGTTGC
>DAOUWX010000244.1 GCA_030666935.1 Atribacterota bacterium
AAAAATTCGGGGAGCAATTTCCGGCAAATTAATTCCACATTTAGGACAGGAAAAGTGCTCGCTAAACATCTTTTCTTTACCACCTTCTATATCAATTACTACTATCCCTTCACTTAAACTTAAAGCGGTTTCAATAGAACCTGCTAAACGAGTTTTTATTTTAGAATTTACTATCAACCTGTCTACCACAACTTCTATATTATGATTTTTATACCTATCGATTTTTATATCTTCTTCTACTTCGAAAGTATTTCCATCAACTCTCACTCTAACAAATCCTTTTTTTTGAATATCTTCTAAAATTTGTTTGTGTTCACCTTTTTTAAAGCGAATTATCGGGGCTAAAACTTGTATTTTTGTTCCCGGGGATAAATTTAAAATTTGATCAACCATCTGCTCGACCGTCTGCTTGCTAACCCGTCTACCGCACTGTAGGCAATGAGGAATTCCAATCCGGGCAAAAAGTAACCGTAAATAATCATAAATTTCCGTTACGGTACCGACTGTGGAACGAGGATTCTTGCTTGCTTTTCTCTGGTCAATGGAAATCGCCGGTGATAATCCCTCAATGTAATCCACGTCAGGTTTTTTCATTCTTTCCATAAATTGACGGGCATAAGAAGATAAAGATTCAATATATCTTCTCTGACCTTCTGCATAAATCGTATCAAAAGCTAAAGAAGATTTACCAGAACCGCTCAACCCGGTAATTACAATTAGTTTGTTTCTGGGTATCTCCAAATTGATATTCTTTAAGTTATGTTCTCGAGCCCCTTTAATTATTATCTTAGTTTGAACCACTCATATTCTCCTTTAAATTAGTCGTTAGTCGTTAGTATATAGTATTTAGTAAGGAAGTGAAAAAGAATAATTTAAAACCCTTTTCTTTAATTTTAAGTTTTAAGTTTTGTTTTTGCGTTTTTAGATTTATATTTTACGCTATTTTACTGTTCGCTAAATGTTATCCGCTATTTCCTATTCTTCTTAGCTATATACTAAATACTATATGCTATATACTGTTTTTTTATTTTCCGAATAAGGTTTTCTCTTTTTTTAATCTTCTTATTTCATCCCTCAACAAAGCTGCTCTTTCAAAATCCAAATTTTTTGCTGCTTGCTTCATCTCTTTCTCTAAAGATTTTATCAATAACCATAAATTACTCTTACTTAAATATTTTTCATATTCCTCATTTACAGTAGAAAAATCTTTAAAATTATTTATGTTATTAATAACAGCAAATTCTTCTACCGTCTTAGTTATAGTTTTGGGGGTTATCTGGTATCTACGATTATATTCTAATTGTATTTCCCTTCTTCGATTAGTTTCTTTCACTGCCCTTCTTATCGACCCGGTAATATTTTCGCAATACAAAATAACTGTACCGTTTATGTTTCTTGCCGCTCTCCCCATAGTCTGAATTAAAGAGGTTTCTGACCTTAAAAAACCTTCTTTATCTGCATCCAAAATAGCCACCAAAGATACTTCCGGGAGATCTAATCCTTCTCTTAAAAGGTTAACTCCTACTAACACATTAAATTTACCTAATCTTAAATCCTTTAAAATGTTAATCCTTTCCAAAGTTTTAATCTCTGAGTGAAGATATTTTGCTTTTATGTTAATTTCTTCCAAATATTCAGCTACATCTTCAGCCATTCTTTTAGTTAAAGTAGTCACTAATACTCTCTCTCTCTTTTCCGTCCTTTTTTTTATTTCTGCTATCAAACTATCAATCTGATTTTTAGCGGGTATTAAAATTATCTCCGGGTCAACTAATCCGGTGGGTCTGATAACCTGTTCAACCGTTTGCTTACTTTTTTCTATTTCATATTTTGCTGGAGTTGCTGAAACGAAGATAACTTTATCCATATAATTTTCTATTTCCTTAAAATACAATGGTCTATTATCATAGGCAGAAGGTAGACGAAAACCATATTCTACCAAACTATCCTTACGAGACTTATCGCCCGCAAACATACCTCTTAATTGAGGAATAGTAACGTGGGATTCGTCAATAAACATCATAAAATCAGAAGGAAAATAATCTAAAAGAGTTGCGGGCGGTTCTCCTGGTTTTCTTCCGCTGATATGACGAGAATAATTTTCAATCCCACTACAATATCCTACTTCTTTTAACATTTCCAAATCATATTTAGTTCTCTGCTCTAATCTTTGAGCCTCTAAGAGCTTTCCCTCTTTTTTAAAATACTTTAATCTTTGTATTAATTCTTCTTCAATAGATAAAATTGCTCTTTCTAATTTATCTTTAGTAGTAACAAAATGTTTTGCAGGGTAAACTACCAGTTTATCTTTTCTCTTTATAACTTTTCCAGTTAGAGGGTCTATCTGGGAAATTGCTTCTATTTTGTCACTCCATAATTCTATGCGAAAAGCACATTCTAGGTAGGAAGGAAATATTTCAATTACATCTCCTCTGACTCTAAAACAACCTCGATGAAAATCAATATCATTTCTCTCGTAGTGTATATTTATAAGCCTTTCTAAAATATTATCTCTTTTAAAAATATCGTTCTTACTAATTTTTAATACTAATTCTTGATAATCTTTAGGAGACCCTAATCCGTATATACAAGATACGCTGGCAACAATAATCACATCTCTTCTTTCAAAGAGAGAACTGGTAGCAGAGAGTCTTAAACGGTCAATCTCTTCGTTTATAGAGGAATCTTTTTCTATATAAGTATCTGTTCTCGGAATATAAGCTTCAGGTTGATAGTAGTCATAATAACTTACAAAATATTCCACTGCGTTATCGGGAAAAAACCTTCTAAATTCACTGCACAATTGAGCAGCCAAGGTTTTATTGTGTGAGATAACCAGAGTAGGTAATTGAACTTCCTGAATTACATTTGCCATAGTAAAAGTCTTACCTGAACCAGTTACTCCCAGTAAAGTTTGATATTTGTAATCATTATCTATACCCTTTATCAATTTTTTTATAGCATGGGGCTGGTCGCCCTGAGGGGGATAATCAGATACTAAATTAAATTTTTGAACCATTTGCAACACCTTTTAAAAATTACAACTATAATTTAAAATTAAAAACTCACTTTTGTCCTTAAATAATTATAACACTTAATATACTATTCTATAAAGCCTTAATTCGTATTTCGTATCTGGTATCTCGTTTTAAAACATATAAAGTATCTAGCGAAAAATGAAAAGCGTAAAGCGAAAAACCACAGCTCAAAATTTAAAATCAGAGAATACTTTTGTTTGTTCTCTTAAATATACTAATAAAAATAGATTTTTAGATTAGTTTACTAAAAGAAATTAAGAAGAAAAAGACAACTAAATGGGGTATCTTTTTAAATGAAATAGAGGAATTAGCAAATATATTAAGTTTAAACATGATACCGCC
>DAOUWX010000122.1 GCA_030666935.1 Atribacterota bacterium
AGGCGGCCCCTGGGGTTTGGCTCGAACCGCGTTCACTCCCTGCCCGATGGCGTTGCCCAAGCCTTGAGTGAATACTTGGAGAACACGGCGGACAGGCCCACTAGCCCGCCGGCTGCACACCGTGGCCCCACCGCGCAGACCACAGGTAACACAGAACACCACGCCGCTGCCGAAAAACAAGCCAGTTTCAAAATTGGCGACTTGTGTCCCGACTGCGGGCAGGCTACGCTAGTCAATGAAGAAGGCTGCCGGAAGTGTTATTCGTGTGGGTATAGTGAGTGTTAAGGGGTTGATTGCTTGCAATGAACTACCCCGCCGCAAGCGGACGGGGTATCCTCAATGGAATTCATCTATATCGCCGCAGAGCGGCGGGGTATTAGATCCTCTAGGGAATAAATGGGAGAAGAAATCCAACTATTTGCAAAATAAGCACATGCTTTGTTGTGGTTTTATGATATAAATATATTGAGGAACTAAAAACACTTTATACGGGATTGATAACGCACTCATTTCTGAGGGTTAAGGAGGATTTATGGATAAGCTTAATATATTACACATTTCCGATTTGCATTGGGAACCTAAGAAACAGAGAGACATCAAGGTTATAAAAGAAGCATTATTTACAGATTTAGATAAATTATGGGATGAAAAGAGAGTGAAACCAGATATTGTGGTTTTATCGGGAGATTTTATCTTTTCAGGTGACTATGGTTATTCAAACAATCGCAATGATTATAACAACGTAAAGACAGAAATAATAGCACCGTTGTTAAACGAGCTTAATTTGACAAATAATGACTTTTTCTTTTGTCCTGGCAATCATGATATTCAACGAAGTTTAGTAAATGAGTATGTTGACGATGGCTTAAAAAATAAGTTAAAAAGCAATAGCGAGTTAAATAAACTGTTAGGTAGTTTTGATAAAAATGAGATCATTTTTACGAGAATGCAAAATTTCGAAAAATTTAAAGCTTCGATAAATAATGATTATATTATTAATACTAATGTTCTATTTACTACATACGTGAAGGAAGTTGGAGAGTACAAAGTTGGCATTGCCTGTATTAATTCTGCATGGAGAGCTTATGGAGGTGAAAATGATTATGGGAAACTTAGCATAGGGGGAAGAGTGATTGAGCAATGTATAAAAGATTTACAAAGATGTGATTTAAAGATTGGAGTTGCTCATCATCCCTTTGAATATTTGCAAGAATTTGAAAGAGTGCTTACTAAAAGACGTGTTTATGAGTTCTTTAATATTTGGCTTACAGGACATACCCATAACCCAGAATATGAACTAGTTGAAACTTATAATAATGATCGCATAGTCACTATTACAGGAGGAGCATTTTATCAAAGCATGGAGTATTACAACGGGTATTCTGTAATTCAAATCAGGTTGCCAAGATTAGATGGGGATATTTTCTTAAGAGAATATAGTCACCGAGGAGGCTATTTTGTACCAGCATTAGCATATAATGAAGATGATGGTATTAAAGCGTTTGAACTTACCAAACACCCTATTGTATCTTCTAACACTGATTTAATTCTCGTATCTAAACTTTATGAGGTTGCAGAAACCCAAAATAAGGGGTTATTATTTCCTGCTTTTGTAGATAATAATTTAGTACAAAAAGATTTTAAAGATGTATTTGTTAAGCCTCGATTATGCTCAATACCCAAGTATGAAAAGGACTTATCAGTAAATGAAATTGATGGTGCAGATGCCGAGTTTATATCAGTTGATGCAGTATTGGGATCTAAAGAAAGCTATTTATTTATTGGGGGAAAAGAAAGCGGGAAAACCACATTATTAAAGTAT
The DNA here is from genome assembly GCA_030666935.1 of Atribacterota bacterium. Lineage (GTDB taxonomy): Bacteria > Atribacterota > Phoenicimicrobiia > Phoenicimicrobiales > Phoenicimicrobiaceae > Sediminicultor. Next base: position 1,823 of record DAOUWX010000122.1, read on the forward strand.
TTGTATATGCAGTTTGTGCAGCCAAACAAATTTGAAAAAGCCCTAGTGCCATTATTTATATCAGCCAATAAATTTACCAGAGGTAAAAATAGAATTGAAAAGGCAATTCGCGGTAGCTTAGATGAAAAAGGTGTTGATATTAATTCAACTGATTTAATAAACGATGGTAATTGGGTACTTATTATTGATGACTTGGAAGTTACAGACACAAAAAATATAGCCGCACTTTCTGATTTTGTAAATAAATATCCTAATAACCGATTTATGTTTTCTGTTTCCGAAGATGTCTTAGATGATATAAAGGGCGATAGTGTTTTAGATATTAGAGAAGACCTGCATAAACTTTATATCTATCCATTTGCTAGAAAACAGATAAGAAGGTTAATTTCAAATTGGTTCCAAGATAGAAATTTTGAAATCAATCCTGGAGAACTAGCTGATTTAGTATTAACTCGAACTTCAGAAATTAATATACCAAATACTCCTTTTATTATCATCATGATATTGCTAATACTTGAGCAACAGAGAGACTATGCGCCAGCTAATAAAGCGATGTTGGTTGAAAATATTATCGAGTTATTATTAGAAAAGACATATACAACTGGAGCATTTAACATTGGTATTGATTATAAAAATCTCGAAGATTTTTTGGCTTCTTTAGCATATCATATGGTTAGCTTGAACAAGGATCAATTGTTATACGAAGATATCTTGAGTTTCGCAGATCAATACTTTGAGGATGTAGGATTTGTAATTTATGGGGGAATACACAAATTCGTTGATAGTTTGGTGGAACGTGGGGTCCTTGTAAAAAACGATATGGTGATTCGATTTCGTTTTAATGGTTTTTTTGAATATTTTGTCGCAAAGTGGATGATAGAGGATAAAGAATTTTATCAGCTAATTTTGTCGGATGACCATTATTTGAACTATTACAATGAAATCGATTATTTAACAGGAATTCAACGAAAAAACAAGGATGTAATAAGGTTTTTAGCAAAAAGAACAACAAAAAATCTTAAGAATTTTATAAGTGCTGTAGAAAGTGATAAACTGGAGCTTTCTTTTATAATTAAAGAGGAAAAATCTTTACGGAAAAGCGTTAATAATTTAGAGATTGATGTTGAAGTATCTGAAGAGCAACAGGTAAATGTAGAGCAGAATGATATTAAAGACAACCGAGAGGCTTTATTGGAAAAAATCAGGGGCGAAAAAATTACCGAAGATATGAAAGATGACATGTATGAAATGATGCACTCTCATGTGGGGAAAGACGAGAGGGAAAATCATGATGGATCTTTGCCAGAAAACAAATATGAAAAATATGAAACCAAGTTACTCAAGAGTCTTTTATTGTATTCTAATGTTATTAGAAATTGTGAACTGATTAATCTGGAATTTAAAAAAGAAAATTTCAATAATTGTGTCCGGGTAATCTCAGAATTTTCTGATATAGCAACACAAAGATTGCAAGAACAAGTTGAGGAGATGGACATTGAACAAATAACTAAGTTGGCTTCTAATTTACCTGGACAAATAGAGGATACATTATCTGGTGCTCAAGATAACACTGACTTAATAAGACAAAAAACGAAATTAGAAATAAAACAATTATTATTTATTATATTTGGCTTACTCTTACATAGCGAAATTGGAAGCCCTAAATTAAAAGTAGTTGTTGATGATGGACTTAATAGTGATTTACCTCTTCGAATTAGATTGATGATACTTATGCTTCTTATTGATTTAAAGATGCCCGGATATGTTGATAAAATTTTAGAGTATATTGAAGAATTCTTAAGCGATGCAAGTTATAGGCGTATTATTTTACAAAAGTTGATGGTTCATTATTCATATTTTGCTAATTCTATGACCCGTAGAAATAGAAGCAAATTAGAAAATTTAATAGCGGATTTACATTTTTGGGAGAGTGGGGACAAGAGAGCCAAAAGTGCTTTCATTGGGAAGCACTTAAAAAGAAAGTTTGGAGTATATCACTAGGTGCTATCCTATGAAAATCCATTCCAATGAAACCCAAGAACTGTTAATAACTGTTTTAATTTCGATTGGCAGCTTGTTTCTCTGGTTGGGAGGATTGTTTTTTCTCCATTTGATCCTGCGTTTGGTTGGAGTACCAACTCAGTATTTGAGCATGGTTGAATCTCTGTCAACAGCAGTGACGGTAGCGGCCTTGCTGGGGGGCGGTTATTTAGCTTATCGTGAGTTGAATGAGCAAGCCAACCTTCGCCACCTTGAGATTGTTGACCGTTTATTTGTGGAATTGAATTCTGCCGAAAACATTGCCGCTCGACGCTGGATTTTCCAGAACTTACCCAATGAACCAGAGCCAGAAAGTGAGATTTCATCTTTGCCCGATGAAGGGCGCGATGCTGTTAAGACGGTATTAAACTCCTTGGATCGGGTCGCTTTTTTGACACAAAAAGACTGGATTCCCGAAGACATGATCATGCCTTGGATGAACCCCATGATCGTCAAAGCATGGGTCAAGTTGTCGCCGTATGTAGCGTACGAGCGCCAACGCCGTAAGGAACCCGATTATTACGAGCAAGCTCAAGAATTAGCCCAACGCTGCCTGACCTGGCGCAAAGAGAACTTGCCTGATGCAGAAATTACCTGGCTTGAGGATGCTTTATGAGAAACAGTGTATTTAAGGTGTCTTGAGGCAAAAATTTCTAAAGCCTTGCCCCAAATTTATATGATGATATTATTAGCGTCTGAAAACAATCATTTTTAGAGATCTATTTCAAAAGGAGAATTTTATGTTGTTTCAAACTTTATTGGCTCAAACCAGTGACAAGGGAGCATTACCCATGTGGGTGTGGTTCCTAATTATTTTAGTTTTAGTAATCTTGATTGCCAGGGCAATTTTCAGTTCTGCTAACGAAGAAACACCTGCCCCTCAAGCACCGAAAGAGGTTGAGGTAGAAACGGAAGAAGTAATTGCTCCTCAAGACCCAGATGATCTAACCAAAATTGAAGGCATTGGCCCTAAAACATCAAGCATATTCCAGGCAGCAGGAATTGCTACCTTTGCCCAACTTGCTGGAACAGATGTAGAAAAATTGCAAGCCATTTTAGATGAAGCCGGCCTCCGCTTGGGCAACCCTTCAACTTGGGCAGAACAAGCTCAACTGGCAGCTTCTGGCGAATGGGACGCTCTCGAGAAGTTGCAAGATGAACTCCAAGGTGGGAAACGCGCTTAATTTATTCGTTTTTTGATAGTAAATGGCTGGCGTGAGAGCGTCAGCCTTTTTTTATCATGCACAAGAAATCTCTGTGATTTACTGAGGGCAGCTTGTCTTAGGAGAAAGCATGGCCAGACCATCTTGGGATGATTATTTTATGAATATAGCGCGTGAAGTGGCTTGCCGCAGCACGTGCAACCGCGCCCAGGTAGGGGCGGTGATCGTCAAGGATAAGCGCATTTTGACCACCGGTTACAACGGAAGCCCCAGGGGATTGGCTCACTGCACCGAGGTGGGCTGCCTGATGGAGAATGGGCACTGCGTCCGCACGCTGCACGCCGAGCAGAACGCCATTATCCAGGCTGCGCTGCACGGTGTTTCCTCGAAAGGAGCCACTATTTACGTCACCCATCAGCCCTGTTTTTTGTGCGCCAAGATGATCATCAACGCCGGTATTGTTCGGATTGTGTATGCTAAGGAATATCCTGATGAGCGTTCGCGGAAGTTCCTCCAAGAGGCCGGGGTAGCATTGACAACCGTTTAGGGGGAGGGGGGAGAGGGCCGGGGGAGAGGTCTGCGCTCCCTGGTTAGCGCATACCATCCCCCAGCGGGATTCTCCGGGGCGAGGTTTCACGCCTGGGGGGTGCAGACGCTAAAGCGGGGAGGCGCGTCCAAGCTTTTATCCCCCACACCCTCCCTGGAAATAGTACTTAGATGTAAGTGACGCAATCCTCCATTTTATGTCACTGCGAGTCGGA
>DAOUWX010000295.1 GCA_030666935.1 Atribacterota bacterium
GAAACTTCAGCAGCTTCACAAATACAACCATGGCTGCGTTCCTGACTTTTTAAGCGCTCCCAGGCGGAGTCTTTCAGTATGGTGCAATGGTAAGGGTATAGGAACTATTATAAATCAAGAAGAGAAAGACATGCTGTGTGGGACATTGACGGCGGGTTTTTTGTTAAGGGCTCGGCAAAAAGATATATCTCGGGTTTTAACGCAACGGCCTGAACACTTCTATCATTCAGGTTTTTTGACATATCACTTTGCCGGACATCCCGGCACTTTCAAAAGCCTGTACAACCTCGGGATCAAATTGAGTTCCTTCATTTCTTAATATCTCTTTAAGCGCATTTTCCGGCTTTAAGGCTTTTTTATATGGTCTAATAGTAGTTATTGCATCAAAGCTGTCAGCCACGGCTAACAGTCTTCCTTTGATAGAGATATTTTTCCCAGCCAAGCCCCTTGGATAACCCTTGCCGTCAAATCTTTCATGGTGCTCAAGGATATATGGTATTACAGATTCTAAGGAAGAGATATTTTTGATTATTTGGGTGCCGATCAAGGGGTGTAATTTTATCGTATTGTATTCATCATCGGTAAGTTTTCCTGGCTTTTTGAGTATGGAATCGGAGATGCCTATCTTGCCAACGTCATGGAGCATCCCACCCCAATCAATGAGTTCTATCTCGTTTTTGTCCCAGTTAAGCTCCTCGGCTATTGCTTTAGAAAATCGAGCAACTCCTTCAGAATGTCCTCTCGTGTATGGATCACGTGCCTCTATGGAGTTGGTAATGGCTTTGATGGTATAGAAGTAAGCAGATTTCAGATCGTTAAGCAAGTATGCATTTTCCAGGGACAGGGAAAAGAAATCTACTAAAATGTGTAGAAGTCTTAAGGTTTTCTGTCTTATAAAGTCATTGTCTTCTTCAAAGACAATGACAGTTGCACCTATAGTTCTTTCCAGGTTGGAAAGGGGAGCTATCATGATACTGAGAGGCCGACCGCTTTCTTTTCCAAAGACTTCAGCCGGGACACTCAGGGGAATGCCTTTGCTGATGGCCAGTCCGAAGTTTCCCCGGTTAATTTGGGTCTCGACTTCCTTTTGAATAACAGGCGAAAGTTTTTCAGGTTTTGATATTTTGTGGACGAACTCAATACATCCTTCTTCTATGAGGAAGACAGAACAAACTTCTATTTTAACCAGTTCCCTGAGCTTGACAAGCCATGTCTCAACTATGTAATGAACATCATAAGATAAGAGCCGTTCGGATTGAAAGTAACTTAACCGATCAAGCTTATCCTGAATGCTAATAAGCGCGCTGTTTGATTTTTCCAGAAAGCGCAGTTTTTTGACCATTGATTCAAGTTCATTTTGATCAATTAGTTTTTGGTTATTTCGCATTTTCGATAAATCCATATAGCCACCGTATTTTGCGACCTGTGCGGTTAGCTCTTAGCTGAATGTGTTATCTGTTTAATTAAAGCTATTAGCCATTAGCTGTTAGCTCTTAGCTAAAGGCTAACTGCTAAAAACTAACTGCTAACTGCTAAAAAACAAAGCTAAAGGCTAATTGCTAAAAGCTAACTGCTAAAAATCTTCGATTTGAGAATAGCATCCAACTGACTATAATTTCAGGTGTTTTGAGTTTTCGTTCAGGCACTAATTAAGTTCCATATTAGAAATGCTTTCCTCAAAAAGTTTTGTGGATCTTTGCATAATGTATTCAAGATCACTTAATTTAAGATCCAGGATTTTCCATGCTTTTTGATTAACAATCGGCACCCGTTTTTCTCCGCCTGATCCCATACGAAGGGATATGCAGAGAGTGTTCCCGATGTGAACGGCTGCAACCTCTTTAGTCAGGGTGTCTGGCGTATCGGACAAATGGTGGTTGGCTATCATGTTGATTGTTTTCCGTGGCAAGCACCACTTTCTTGCCAAAGCGCTTCCGGTCTGAGTATGATCGAAACCCAGTATTTTTTTTTCCGATTCAAACATCTGCGATCCGGTCTCCACAACATTGGCTACTACACCTTCAAACTCTTCGCGCAAATAGGTAGCATGGATCAGTTTTCCTATATCGTGAAGCAGTCCCCCTGTGAAAACATCTTCAGGGTTTTTTATATAGGCGGTTTCAGCCAGAACCTTCGCTAAAATCGCGCATCCTATGGAATGTTTCCAGAACTCTTGGATATCAAATGCGCTGCTCGATTTTAATTGTTTTATAGTTTTATACATAGAAGTTGCGAGCACCAGGTTTTTTATTTCGTTTAGCCCCAAAATTACGATGGCACGCTGCATGTCTCCGATTTTGCTATGAAAACCATACAAAGGGGAATTGACAATTTTGAGCACCATGGCCGATACAGCCAGATCTTCAGAGATGATGTTGCTTATCATTCTGATTGATGAGTTCTGTACATTCAGAATACGTGAAAGCTTTATATAAATAGTAGGCAAGGTTGGCAACTCGGCAATGGAATTTATTGTTCTATCAATATTTTTCGATTTCATCAGTAGATCCATTTGTTTGATTTGCAGCCTGTTTTAAACTTGCCTTTTTAACAATCTTGTATATTTCCTCCATGACAGGATTAGCTTCAAGAGGTGGAAATAATTCATCAAGCTCCCTTTCAATTGATTCAACAACATCATTCGACAGGGTTTCCATTTCTTGTTTTATCACTTGATCGCAGTCGATATCCTTTATATCAACCTCGGAGATTCCCCAAGTCTTAAAATAATTGATATGTTTTTCAGTCAGTATATTATCTTCATACAGAATGACAGTGCCATGTCTGTTTACAGCAGACTGCGCCAAAACCATGCCGGCTTTTAGATTATTTATATTTA
>DAOUWX010000229.1 GCA_030666935.1 Atribacterota bacterium
GATTGGGAAAAAATAATCAACAAAACCAAATTTTTTGTAGATGAATATTGGTTTGAAAACTTAAATCTCTACCCCTCTATCAAAGGTGAAATTTATAGTTTTCTAAGAAAGAATAGGCCAGAACTTATTGAAATATATAAAAAAATCTACTCGAAAAATAGTAATTATTGGAATATTGAGGAAGATAAAATAAAGGAATTCTGTAGAATGAATAAAGTTAGTTTTAAAATCTATTTTCATCATAAGAGAAAAGATGCTTGATAAAAAAATCGAGCGCGCTTGAAACTTTCCTCCCATCCGACTCCTTTAAGTTTTGCAAATTATTAAGAACAGTGGAATAATTGCAATAACGTAGTCAAGAAAATTGCCCGCCCTTTAGAAATTATATTGAAGGACTTTTTTGTTGCAAAAAGAAGGATTTTTAAGATATTTGTCGTATACTTATAGATATAGGGTTAAATTATGAAAAATTAATCTAAATAATATCAGGATAGAAACTGAACAAAAGATGTTCTGATAGTTTTATTTTCTATATTAAGAATATTTTTTATAGGAGGTAATAGAATGGAGGATGAGAGTATTGCTAAAGGACAACTTATAAAAGAATTGGATGAAATGAAGAAAAAAATTGCAAAATTAGAAGTAAGCGAAGATATGCATAAATGGGCAGAAGCGAAATTACAGAGAGAGGGTTATGAAAAAGATATATTACTAAATAATGCTCCAGTAATGATATATTGGTTAGATGGAGAAGGAAAATTTATTATAGTTAATAAATGTTTTGCTGATTTATTTAATAAATCCACCGATGATATAAAAGGAAAATATTTATACGATTTATACTCTGAAAAGATTTCTGACAAAATTTATGCTGATAATGTGAAAATAATTGAATCTGAAACAGCAAAATATGGAATTGAAGAATCTCTGGAAACCCCAAATGGTATGATATGGGTTAGAAGTGATAAAATGCCTTATAAAGATGCAGATGGTAAAGTTATAGGCGTAATCGGTGTTTTATTCGATATTGCAGATCAAAAAGAAAGAGATAAAGATATAAAAGAATCAGAGGAAAAATTCAGAGTTATTGCCGAAAGAAGTTTCGACATAATAATTGTGGCCGATGAAAAGGGAGTATGCAGCTACATTTCTCCTTCAATAGAGAGAGTGCTGGGATACAAGCCTGAGGAAATAGTTAACAAGCACTTTCAAATTCTTTTCCCGGAAAATATGAATAAAAAAGTAGAAAGAATTGGTAATAATTTAATTCAGGGCAAGGAAATTGAGGGGGTAAATCTTGAAATAATTAAAAAAGATAGGGGGAAAGCGATAGTCGAAGTTAACGGCTCTTCCATAATTAAGGATGAAAAGATAGTTGGAATCCAAATTCATTTAAGAAATATAACTGAGCGCAAATTGGAAGAAAAAATAATAGAGAAAGAAAAAAACAAATTACAGAAATATATTGATGTAGCAGGTATGATATTAAAGATTATCGATAGAGATGGTAAAGTAAGTCTAATCAACAACAGGGGTTGTGAAGTTTTAGGATATGCGAAAGAGGAGATTTTAGAAAAAAACTGGATTGATAATTTTGTTCCGAAAAGATTACAAGACAAAATGAATGATATTTTAGAGAAGCTTAGATCTAAGCAAACTATTTTTTATGAACATTTCGAAAGTCCAATTTTAACTATAAATGGAGAAGAGAAAATTATTAGCTGGTATAATACTGCATTAAAAGATGAAAAGGGTGAATTTCAGGGAATATTGAGCTCTGGAGAGGATGTTACCACAAAAAGTAAAGTTGAACGAGAGCTCCAAGAGAATTACCAAAAATTACAGCAAATTATGGAGGATACTGTTTATACTATGGCTAAAGTTGTTGAAAAAAAAGATCCATATTCCGCTGGTCATCAAAAAAAAGTCTCTCAGCTTGCTACAGCTATAGCAAAAGAGATGAAATTACCTAAAGATAAAATTGAAGGGTTGAAGGTTGCATCATTAGTTCATGACATCGGGAAAATAGGTATGCCTATAGAGATTTTAAGCAAATCAAGTGGTCTAACCGAATTAGGTCACGATTTAATGACAGAACATCCTATGACTGGATATAATATTTTGAAAGAGATTGATTTCCCTTGGCCAGTTGCTGAGATTGTGCTACAACATCATGAGAAAGTAAATGGTTCCGGATATCCAGATGGACTAAAAGGCGATGAAATTTTGATTGAAGCAAAAATATTATGTGTGGCTGATGTTATTGAGGCAATGAGTTCTTATAGGGCTTATAGGCCTAGTCATAGTATAAAGGAAGCCTTAAAGGAGCTAACTAAAAATAAAGGAATTCTTTATGATTCAATGGTTGTAGATGCTTGTAAAACATTATTTAAATATAAAGGTACAAAATTTAATTTCTTACAGTGAATATAACAGGTGCTAGATTCTTCGCAATGTAAAATATGTGCTGATATATTAGCACATATTTTTTGGAATGAAAGTAATGGATAATATAATTATAAGAAAAGGTGGAACTGAAGACGCACAAGATTTTTCTCAGCTTATTTTATTGTCTGCGGCTACTTTCTTCCCATCTATTTTTGCTTCTAATACAGAAGAGATAATGAGAAAAATATTTCAACAGCCAGGTAATCTTTTTAGTTTTGAACATTCATATTTTATTGAAGTAAATAATAAGATAGCGGGAATGGCTTTAGGATATAATTGGGAACAGAAGAGGCGGGAAGAGCTGTATACCGGCCTGCTACTGGTTAAATATTTGAAATGGAGTTTTATCACAAGAATATTCTATTTATTTAAAGCACGGGGCATAGTGGGGAAGATTTCAGAAAATGAATACTACCTCAGTAATATCGCTGTGTATCCTGAATTTAGAGCTCTTGGATTAGGAACAAAACTTTTTTCAGAAATTAAACGAGAGTCAGATAAAACCGGCGCAAACAAGATCGTTTTAGATGTAGAGACCAATAACAAAAGAGCGATTAAATTATATGAGAAACTTGGCTATATCATAAAATGGAAAACACCATCTATAAAAATTAAAAAAGAAACTTTTGAATTCTTTAGAATGCTTAAAGTTTTAGAACAAGATAATAAGAGCACCTAATGGTAGAAAGTGCCGGGGATACAAATTAAAAAGAAAATCTCGCTTTCTCAGGAAGAAGGCGGGATTTTCTTTTTAAAAAATTGTTATTTTTTATTTGTCTTATCTATAGAAATACTATAAAATTAATACGTATAAGAAAAATATTTTGATTTTATAGGAATTTCCTTTTTCCGTAAGTCCTAATTAGTGTTTCGTTACGAAATAAGTATCGAGTATATATTAAAGATGGTTAGGGTTAGCCCGTTTGCCAGTTATCCGGTTGAAGAATTAAAGTTAATTGGTAAACAGGTAAACAGGTAAACAGGGTAACTAATACTCTATACGCGATACGATTCACTAAAGACTATTCACTATTCACTAACGACTAATTTAGAGGTGAGATGATATGAAGAAGAAAGAATATGATGTTATCATTATTGGTGCGGGGCCAGCTGGAATTTTTACTGCTCTTGAGCTGACCAGGAAAAATAATATTTCAGTATTAATATTAGAAAAAGGGGAAGAGATTGAAAAAAGAGAGTGC
>DAOUWX010000258.1 GCA_030666935.1 Atribacterota bacterium
GGATGGGACAGGAGAGAACACAGGGAGCTATATAGCAGTCGGTCAGGGGTAATTTTTGGTCAAGGGAGACTTTCTTCGTACCTCTCCAATCTTTACGGTAATAATTCTCCCGAAGGGTCTCTTTAACTAATCGATCGAGCTTTTCCACATCGATAACCTCCGGCTGTCCTCTCTCTTCAACTATTGGTTCTAATTTTCGGGCTATTTCTGCCATTCTCATATATCCGCCCGGCTTTAAAAGTTCAGTGGCCGTAGTAATTGGTTTAATCCCTGTTTCAAAGATCTGAAAGATATTCAGTTGAGACGCCCCTCCCGAGTAGGATATGGAGAGAGTTCCTTCAAATTCACGCGATAAGCGGGAAGCTAGAGTAATGGTAATAGGAAAGAGGATGCGTCCTGATAAATACATTTCCTCTCCGGGAAGAACACCGAGAGTATTTACCGTTCCTAGCGTATTGGAAAGCTTTACCCCAAAAATACCACCGCAGTCAACGGCTAATTTAGAAAGCCGTTTAAGCATCCCTATCGCATCATCCCATTGTAAGTCATTAGTAAAGGTAGATTCTTTAATATTTATATAATTAAATCCAAGTTCATCCAATATTTTTCTAACTAATTTATAGCCGAGTAAGGTCGGATTTAATTTTACAAAAGTGTGGAGTTTTTTTTCTTCCATAAGATATTTACAGATAGATTCTATTTCTTTGGGGGGACATCCATGCATGGTAGAGAGAGTCACAGACCTGATGATATGAGGTGAAATTACACTGGAAATATTTTCCAGGCTTTTTACTTCTCCTTCAGTGTGCAGAATTTTTGAAAAGTTCGTGTCCCGAATAAAAGAACTTAATTCTTCCAAGTAACGCTTGAATAGCGGATGTCCGGAGGCATCGGTTAAACTGTTAATAAACGAATTCATGCCGGGGGTTTTAATTCCCTCCAGATCGTAGCCAACGCTCATATTAAAAATAAAAGATTGTTTTGCAGTAACATGCATACCAAAAGCTGCTTCTATAGAGTGAAGCAATATCCATGCTTTGATATATTCATCATATGCCTGCTCCAGGGAAAGTTCGGTAGACCACTCGGTATTATAGCCCTCATCCCGTGCATCAATACAGGGCTTATCAAATTGCAGGCTATCAAGTTTTTGTACGGTTTTAAGCTCAAAAAAGCGTCCACCAACCAGATAGGCAGCAATAATATTTTGGGTCAACTGGGTATGAGGACCTGCTGCCGGTCCTACAGGGGTAGCACAACTTTCATCAAATATCTGAATGCTTTTTCTATTTTCTTTAATAAAAAATTGAGATTCAGGTATCCCAAAAATTGTCCACTGCGACCGATATTCTTCAGTTATCCAACGAAGTAATTGTTTAAATGGAACTGGCCTCATAATATCTCCCATAATTTCCCTCCTTAAAATAGGGGTAACATATCCTATTTTTTATATTTTACCACTTAAAAAATTCACGGACTAATTTACTATTATCTCCTCTGCAAATCAGATGATGATTACCGATAGAATTTTGCAGAAAATATTTTACGTCTTCATCTACTTTCATTCTGATTTGTGTACGGCAGAGACTTTTTTTATTTAAATTTTTAATAATCTCTCCACTGGATACAAAATAATTTTTACCGTCTCCGGAGAATTTAAAGATGGTGGCTTCCCCTTCCCCGATGATTCCCTTTATCCCCACTCCCAAACCTGATTCAAAGTGAGTTTTTAAATAAAATTCATCAGGCATATTTAAAGGCAATGTACAGTGAGCCAAAATTATTTCATTCTTGTCAATATCAATACTGGAAGGATTGGCCATAAAAACAGGCTCATCAGTTAGAAAGTGTAATATGGTCATAGATATAAGTGCGGGGACATCACCCTCGCATCCAGCCACAATTCCTTCATCGTTTAATAAAGAGAGACCAAGACAGCCGGTATTTTTATAAATTTCCAGTAAGTCAAAACATCTTACCGTAATACCATCAAATTTATATTTGTTTACGATAGCTTTAAATCCGTTATAAATTTTTAATGCTCCGTCGATTGATTCACTATCAAACCCTTTATTTTTAATATCGTTTAATTTAGGATGAGTAAAATGGTGGCTCTGGTCGATTTCTTTAACTAATTCATCCATTTCAATATCAATTAACGAAATTCCTAAAGTTTCTTTCACCTTCAGATAATCTACGTCACTGGCTATAAGCCAATCCGAGGGTTTTCCGATTACTCCTAATTTAAAAGAAAGCAATCTGTTTTTTACCTGGTAAATTTTTCTTAGTTCTTTTATCCTTTTGGCAATATAATCACTATCCCCATGGATTATTTCAACCCTTTTCTTTTTTTGTTTTAAAAATGAGGCAATCTCCAAAGAGGCGGCTAAAGAATTATGCAAGCCATTGGATAAAAGCAGGTAGGGTCCCTTAATTTGAGTAAAAATCTGCTTAAATTTTCCCTCCACTCCGCCAGATTTAATAAAGATAAGTAGGAAATAATCTTTATCAAAATCCTCCAAGTTTATGTTTTCGAACTTTTCACCCAATTTTTCTTCAATATCTACTAAAAACCCTTGCAAAGTTCTATCAATATACTCTTCATTGTGTACTTCTGAAACCAGATTATATAACCCTATCTTCATATCAAGTTTCCTTTCTTCTATGCATTTACTGCCTATTATTAGTATAGTTAATTTTTCTTAATTATCAAGATTATATCCTTTTACTGTATTCTACATAATTAGCAAAATTCCTCTTTTTTTTCTAAAATAAAAAAATAAATTATACTTCTAATTTTTTCTTTCTCTTTTTCTTGGCGTGATACTAATTAGTTATCCGGTTACCCGGTTTACCGGTTAAAGTCAATTAACCGATTCCCCAATTGACCAATTGAATTTAACTTATCAATCAGTCAATTTATTTATAAGGCGTATAGCAATGTACTATTTTTTCAAGTTTGAAACTCCTAACTTGTCACTAATTACTCATTACTTGTCACTGTATCCTCTACGCTCTACGCTAAACGCTCCACGCTATTTTTAACTCGATACTATCTTATCTTCTGACTTCTTTATTCTGTCTTTAATTACTAACCAGGTAACTAATCAACTAACTCTTTTCTTATTACTCATTACTTATTACTTGTTACTCTATTTTATCGAGATACGATTCACGAGATACGAGATA
>DAOUWX010000287.1 GCA_030666935.1 Atribacterota bacterium
GGCTGTTTCAAAGTGAAAACCAAGAAAAAAATAGAAGATATTCCTTTTGAAGAATATTTAAGAAAATTGGAAAATATTGTACAACGATTAGAGGAAGGTGAATTAACTTTGGATGAATCAGTAAAGACCTATGAAGAAGGAATGAATATATCAAAAATATGTTTAGAAAAACTGAATAAGACTAAAAAGAAGATAGAACAATTGGTAATTGAAGGTGAAGAAAAATATTCTACTAAACCTTTTTCTGAAAAAAAGGGAGAAAATGCAATTAATGAATTTTAAAAAATATCTGGAAAATAAAAAAAATATCATAGACAAGGCTTTAGATGAATATTTACCATCAGAAGAAAAATCACCTTCAATTATTCACAAAGCAATGCGCTATAGTGTTTTTGGCGGAGGAAAAAGAATCAGGCCAATTTTAACCTTAGCAACAGCTGAATTATTTAAAAAAGATGCTGAAAGTGTAATAAAGGCAGCTTGCGGAATCGAATTAATCCACACTTTTTCGCTAATCCATGATGATCTTCCTTGTATAGACAATGATGACTTTAGAAGGGGGAGACCAAGCAGTCATAAAGTATTTGGAGAAGCAATAGCTTTATTGGCGGGGGATGCCCTTTTAGTTTCCGGATTTGACTTAATAATTAGAAATTCGGAAGTTAAAGAGATAAAAAAACAATCAATACTAAAATTAATAAAAGAAACATCCTCTCATATTGGAACTGAAAACATGTTGGGAGGACAAGTAGAAGACATAACCTTAAATAATAGAGATATCACAAAAGCAGACTTAATTAAACTATACATGAAAAAAACTGCGGCCTTAATTTGTCTTTCTATTAGGGCAGGGGCAATATTATCCGGAGCAAAGCAAAGTCACCTTAAAGCTTTAACCAAATATGGTGAAAATATAGGATTAGCTTTTCAAATTATTGACGATATGCTCGATATCATGCAAGACCAAAGAGATACAGGAAAACCTAATTATGCTAATAAATTCGGGATAAAAGAATCAAAAAGTGAATGCGAGAAATTAATTAAAGAAGCAAAAGATTCTTTAAAAATATTCGATAAAAAAGCCGAAACATTGAAGAATTTAGCTGATTATTTACTAACGAGAAAGAGATGAAAATAGTCGTTAGTGAATAGTGAATAGTATTTAGTTAGGAGAGAAAAAGGAGAAAAGAAATAGATGCTTGGAGAATTAACAAATTATGGATGCTAATCTTGCCTTTTTGCTTTATCCTAAACTAAAAACCAAGAACTGTAAACTAAAAACTACGAGTTTTCATATTTTATTTTGCAACTTGTTTTTAAAACTAACGACTAACGACTATTCACTATCGACTAACTCAAGGAGGAAAAATGTTTAGATCGAACAATAGAAAATATAATGAAATACGACCTATGAAGATTACCAGGAATTACATTAAATACGCTGAAGGATCTACTCTTATAAAAATGGGAGATACTAAAATAATATGCACCGCATCGGTTGAGGACAAAGTTCCTTTATTCTTAAGAGGGAAAAAGAGTGGTTGGATTTCAGCTGAATACTCTATGATTCCCCGGGCAAATCAAATTAGAAATATCAGGGATTCGGTTAAAGGTAAAATAAGCGGAAGGTCTTCTGAAATTCAAAGATTAATAGGGAGATCTTTAAGATCAGTAGTAGATTTAATAGAATTAGGAGAGAAAACTATTTGGATAGATTGTGATGTAGTTCAGGCAGATGGCGGAACCAGAACCTCAGCTATTATCGGTTCTTTTATTGCTCTATTTGATGCTTTAACTTATCTGAAGGCCGAGGGGCAAATAGATTATATTCCTATAAAAGATTATATAGGGGCAATCAGTGCGGGGATAGTTGACGGTGAAATGTTATTAGATTTGAATTTCGAAGAAGATTCTCATGCTCAAGTCGATATGAACATGGTGATGACTGAAAAAGGAGAAGTAATAGAAATTCAAGGAACAGCTGAAGGCAAGCCTTTTTCTAAAAGAAATTTACAGGAATTGATTAAATTAGCAGAGACAGGAATAAAACAGATAATCGAAGAAGAAAAAAAAATATTGGGAGAAATATGTTAGAGATACTTCTTGCTACAAATAATTTTGGCAAAGTCAAGGAAATAAAAGATATTTTAAACAGTCCTAAAGTAAAGATATTAACTATGAAAGATTTCCCCAATCTTCCAAAAGTTGAGGAAGATGGTAAAAACTATCAAGAAAATGCTTTCAAAAAAGCCAGTAAGATTTCAAAATACACCGGTAAAATATGTTTAGCAGATGATTCCGGCTTGGAAATTGATTATTTAAAGGGGGAGCCGGGAATATATTCTTCAAGATGGGGAACCAATGATAAAGAGCGTATAAAAAAGGTACTTAAATTATTAGAAAATGTTCCCAAAAATAGAAGAAAGGCAAAATTTGTTTGTGCTGCAGTACTTATTTTCCCAGATGGAAAAATATATAAGGTTAAGGAAGAATGCAAGGGAAGCATTACCTTTAATCCAAAAGGTGAGTATGGTTTTGGTTATGACCCTATTTTTTTAATTCCGGAATACAATAAGACTTTTGCAGAATTAGGAGATAAAATCAAGAACCGAATAAGCCATAGGGGTAAAGCCATGAGAGGGATGGTTGAGATAGTAAAAGAAATTAGCGTATAGCGTACAGCGTGGAGCGTATAACAAAATTCGTATCTCGTATCTCGTGAATCGTATCTTGTAAGAAGAATAGAAGTCAGGAGACAGAATCCAGTATTCAGAATTATTTAAAATCACGAGATTATATTCTTCTGAATATTGAATTCTTAAATAATAATTATGGTTTTTCGCTTTTCGTTTCAAATTTTCCGCTATACACCGGTATTTGAAAAACGATTTTCTTTGCGAGATACGATTCACGAGATACGAGATAC
>DAOUWX010000367.1 GCA_030666935.1 Atribacterota bacterium
ATATTTTTTTATAAAAGAACGATAAGTAAGGAATATCTTTGCATATTATAATATTTTTTAAGTATTTAAGCAAGAATATATAAAAGAAAGTATCGAGTATATAGTATTGGGTATCAAGTTAAGAAAGTAAAAGAAAAGATAGAAAAAATTTACGAGGTGCGGGTGGTAAGATACAAGATGCTTGTAATTAACCGATTGGCCAATCCACCAATTAACTGATTGAATTATTCGTAGTGTATCGCATATCGCATTGTGTTCGGATTTAAATGATAAAAAAAGAAAAGGATTAATGTTTTATAATTTTTGACATTGGGGACAGATGAATGAGCTTCTACCTTTTATCCTTATAACTTCTATAGAATGTCCGCACTTTATGCAAGGTTCTCCTTTTCGAGCATAAACCTTTAATTTTTTTGCAAATTTTCCTTTTTCTCCATCTGTATCTCGGTAAGCCTCATCGGCTACCGTACTCCCCCGAAGCTTAACTGCATCACTCAATACCAGTTTAATCTGCTGATACAAATTTTGAACTTCTGTTTTATTAAGAGAAGAAATTAAGCGTAAAGGATGGATATTTGATCTATACAGCACTTCATTAGCATAAATATTACCTAATCCAGTGATAAACTCCTGTTTCATTAAAAAAGATTTTATTTTACTGTTTTTCTTTTTACTTAATACTTGAATAAAAACTTCCTCTGTGAAATAATCCTCCAAAGGTTCAATTCCTAATTTAGCTATACTTTCTACTCCGTCAATATTGGAAACTAAAAATATTTTTCCAAACCTTCTTACATCATTAAAAACTAATTGGGTATCATCTGTAAAAGTAAAAACAAGATGATTGTGTTTAGCTTTTATTTTCCCTTCTGAAATTTCTTCACTATTTTCATTGTAAGGATAAATTAGAAGTCCGGTCATCCCCAGATGAACTATTAATTTATCTCCTGAGTCTAACTGAATAATAATATATTTCCCCCGACGAGCTATCTCCTTAATCTTCTTGTCCTTTGTTTTAGCAATAAATTCTTCCAAAGATGGTTTTTTTATTACTTTACTAATATCTACTATTACATCTTCTATTTGTTTATCTATAATTTTTTCCTTTAAATCTCTTCTGATAGTTTCTACTTCTGGTAATTCAGGCATTGTTATCACCTCGTTGCAAAATAGTATCTCGTCGTTCGTATCTCGTATCTCGTTAATTATTATATTTATCTCTTATTACTCTTTTTATCTCCGCTAGATTATTAACAACAAAATTTCCTTTTTTTGTATTACTACGGTCTAAATAAATAGCATTCATTCCCGCTTTCTGAGCAGCCGGATAATCGAATTCCCAATGATCACCTACATGCAATATTTGTTCCGGGTGTACATTTATGGCTTTGGATATCTTTGAATATATCTCAGAATTTTTTAATTCTTTAAAATCGGATAAAGCGGAAAAGCTATACTTAAAGTATTTTTCCAGCTTTTTCATTTTGGGAACTAAAAATTCACGAGGCATTGCAGTAATAACAATAAGTATAAAATTCTTCTTTAATTCTTCTAAAAGGGGGATTACTTCGCGGTATATCTTGACTTGGGGTTCATATTTTTCGAAAATTTCATTAGGGGATATTTCTATACCAAAATAAGAGATCCAATAATTAATATCATACCAATTTAAATTTTGTTCGCCAAGTTTAGTATATTCTTCGTGTACAAATTTTAAACTTTTCTCGAAATTAATCTTCTTTTTTTTAGCTACCAGTTCGGGTATTTCTTTAAACCAAATTAAGTCATTATATTCTAAATCTACCAAGGTGCCATCTACGTCAAATGAAATAATTTTCAGTTCTTTTTTTTCTATCATTATGTTATTCTTTTCTTTTTATTCAATTCTCCAATAAAATAATTCACCAATTGACCGATTTACCGATTGACCGATTTACCAATTTACCGATTGACCAATTGATTAGTCGTTAGTATTTGGTTAGCTAGTTAATTTGTTAGTTTGTTTAATATGGAATTCTCAACTAACTAACCAGGTAACTAGTTAACTAAGTAACTATGTTTTTTCAAATTATACAACAAAAGTAAGTAAAAATAAAAAATCCCGGCA
>DAOUWX010000044.1 GCA_030666935.1 Atribacterota bacterium
ACGAGATACGAGATAGTTTTAAGCTTTTCGTTTTTCATTATATACTATATACTAACGACTAATTTAATATTTTAATAAATATATAAAGGTTGGTGTTTTGCGGTGCACAATAAATATAACCAAGTGAAAGATTATTCCAAAATACCCGAATTATGTCCAATCCCCAATTTATTGGATATACAAAAAAATTCTTTTGAAGATTTTTTACAAAGGTTCATCCCGTCTGATAAAAGAAAAAAGCAAGGATTGCAGGAAGTTTTTATAAATATTTTTCCCGTTCAAGATTTTACCGGTAATTTAATTTTAGATTTTATTAGTTACTCACTGGGGGAATGCAAAGATTCTGCTTACGGATGTTGGGAAAAAGGCGGAACTTATTCTGCTCCTTTAGAGGTTAAGATAAATTTAATTAGCAAGAAAACAGGTGAAATTAAAGAGCAAGACGTCTTTATGGGTGAGTTACCGCTTATGACCGAAAACGGAGGCTTCGTTATTAACGGAGCAGAAAGAGTGGTAGTAAATCAATTAATAAGATCTCCCGGAATTTATTTTGATGAAGAAAGAAATGAAAATAGTAAATCATTGTACAAATTTAAAATTATACCTAATCGTGGATCCTGGTTGGAATTTGGATTTGATTCTTCCGACATTATTTATGTCCGAATTGATAAAAAAAGAAAAATTCCAGCAACTACCCTATTAAGAGCATTAGGATATGAAAAAAATGAAGAAATAATGGAGCTTTTTGATTATGAAGAGATTGTAAAAGTAACTTTAGAAAAAGACAATACAGCGAATGAAAAAGAAGCTATGATAGAAATGTTTAGAAGGCTGAGACCCAGCGAACCTCCGACTGAAAGAAATACTCGTCAGTTAATCTATAGATTACTTTTTGATCCTAAAAGATACGATTTAGCAAAAGTCGGAAGATATAAAATAAATAGGAAATTGAGCTTTGAAGATCGGATATTGGGTAAAATCGTAGCCGAAAACATTGTTGATCCTATCAACAAAAAAATAATTGTAAAAGAAGAAGAAAAAATCAATCAGAAAAAATTTTCTGCAATAATTAAATCAGGAATTGAAAAGATAAAAGTGTTGAATTATGAAAATGAAACGATAACTGTTTTTAATGAGAAAGACGAAGCTTTGATGCCAATTGTTGATAAACCGAGTGAAGGAATTAATGAAGGGATTATAGATGCGATTGCTGCTGAAGATATAATTAATCCAAAAACAGGTGAAGTAATTTGTAGTACAGGCGATAAATTAACTAATGCCTTATTATACAAAATAAAAAAATATAAAGAAAATATAAAAATAAAAAAAGGCCCTTCGTTAACAAGAGAGGATATTATCGCTTCTTTAAGATATTTAGTTAATATATATAGAGGAATTGGGTATGTAGACGACATCGATCATTTAGGGAATAGAAGGATAAAGACGGTTGGCGAGTTACTTCAGGATCAATTTTACATTGGATTAAGCAGAATGGAAAGAGTAATTCGGGAGAGGATGACTATCCAACCAGATGTTTCTGCTATTACTCCCCAAGCATTGATAAATGCACGGCCATTATTAGCTACTATTAGACAGTTTTTTGGGAGTAGTCAACTTTCTCAGTTTATGGATCAAACTAATCCTTTATCTGAAATTACTCACAAAAGAAGACTCTCTGCCTTGGGCCCAGGAGGCTTAACCAGAGAAAGAGCGGGCTTTGAGGTGAGAGATGTTCACCATACTCATTATGGCAGAGTTTGTCCCATTGAAACTCCCGAAGGCCCTAATATTGGATTAATAGGATCTCTTTGTATCTATGCAAGGGTGAATGAATTAGGATTTATTGAAACACCTTATTTTAGGGTGATAGAAGGGAAAATAACTGATGAGGTTGTTTACCTCTCTGCAGATGAAGAAGATAAATATAAAATTGCTCAAATAAATATAAAAATAGATAAAGATAACAAAATTTCACAAGATGATGTGCCTTGCCGGCTTAGAGGAGACATTATTGAGTGTCTACCAGATGAAATAGATTTTATTGATGTATCTCCCAAACAGATTGCCAGTATTTCAGCTAGTTTAATACCCTTTTTAGAGCACGATGATGCTAACAGAGCCTTAATGGGTACTAATATGCAGAGGCAATCAGTACCTTTAATAAAACCCGAAGTTTCTTTAGTGGGAACAGGAATGGAAAATAAAGTTGCTGTCGACTCAGGTGTAGTCCTTGTTTCACAAGATGATGGCTTGGTGAAAACAGTAAGTGCGGACAAAATAATTATTGAGAATACTGACAATATCCAAAAAGAATATATATTAAAAAAATTCGTTCGTTCTAATCAGGGAACTTGTATAAATCAGATACCTTTAGTAGAAGAGGGAATGGTTGTAAAGAAAGGAGATGTGCTTGCTGATGGTCCCTTAACTTCTAAAGGACTTCTTTCTTTGGGTAGGAATATTTTAATAGCTTACATGCCTTGGGAAGGCTATAATTTTGAGGATGCTATTTTAATTAGCGAGAAATTAGTTAGAGAAGATACTTTCACCTCTATTCATATTTCTGAACATGAATGTGAAGCACGGGATACTAAATTAGGACCGGAAGAAATAACTTGTGATATACCTAATATCGGGGAAGGAAGCCTATCTAATTTACTTGAAAATGGGGTAATCCGTGTTGGAGCAGAAGTTGAATCAGGTGATATTTTAGTAGGGAAAGTAACTCCTAAGGGTGAAACTGATTTAGGACCGGAGGAAAGATTATTAAGAGCGATTTTTGGGGAAAAGGCTCGAGAAATAAGAGATACTTCCCTCCGAGTTTCTCATGGTGAAAAAGGTAAGGTTATAGGCGTAAAGGTATTTTCCAGGGAAAATAATGACGACCTTTCCCCGGGAGTAAATCAATTAGTAAAAGTATTTATTGCCCAAAAAAGAAAGATTTCAGAAGGGGATAAGATTTCGGGAAGACATGGAAATAAAGGAGTTATTGCTAAAATATTACCTGAAGCTGATATGCCTTTTATGTCAGATGGTACACCAATAGAAATAGTACTGAATCCTTTAGGAGTACCCTCTCGGATGAATGTGGGGCAAGTTTTAGAAGTACATTTAGGCTGGGTAGCTAAAACTTTAGGTCTTAGAGTCATAACTCCTATTTTTAACGGCGCAAAAGAAGAGGAAATTGAAGAAGCTTTAGTAGAAGCAGGTCTACCCAAAGATGGTAAAACAATTCTTTATGATGGTAGAACAGGCAGACCATTTGACCTAAAGGTTACCGTAGGTTACAGCTATATTTTAAAATTATCTCATTTAGTAGCTGATAAAATACATGCTCGTTCTACCGGCCCGTACTCTTTGGTTACCCAACAACCTTTAGGAGGAAAAGCACAGTTTGGAGGTCAAAGATTTGGTGAAATGGAAGTTTGGGCTTTAGAAGGATACGGTGCTGCTTACAATCTCCAGGAGCTTTTAACCATAAAATCAGATGATGTGTTAGGAAGAATTAAAACTTATGAAGCGATTGTTAAGGGTGATTGTATTCCTGCTCCTGGCATGCCAGAATCGTTTAAAGTTTTAATTAAAGAATTACGTAGTTTATGTTTAGATGTACGAGTTTTAGATTCCCAAGATAAAGAAGTAGACATTAAAGAAGATATAGATTTAAAAGATGAAATTAATGAAAATTTAATGAAAGAAATAACTTAAAAACTAAATTCGTATCTTGTATCTCGTGAATCGTATCTCGCTAAAAATTAGTTAATTGGTTAGCTGGTTACCTGGTTACCTGGTTGAGAAAAAGAAATCCAAAGACAGAATACAGAATCCGATTCTCTTTTTCTAAAAACTGTAAACCGATAACTGAAAACCTGTATTTAATGCTAACGACTATAATAGGGGGTAATTATATTGACAATTTTGAAGAGTTTTAACTCGCTCAAAATCGGACTGGCTTCGTCAGAGCAAGTAAAAAAATGGTCTAATGGCGAAGTTAAAAAACCAGAAACTATCAATTATAGAACTTTAAGACCAGAGAAAGATGGTTTATTTTGCGAAAAAATATTCGGACCAGTTAAAGATTGGGAATGTAGTTGTGGAAAATACAAAAGGATCAGATATAAAGGTGTAATTTGTGACAGGTGTGGAGTCGAAGTTACTAAATCTATCACTAGAAGGGAAAGAATGGGGCATATTAAATTGGCTTCCCCTGTTTCTCATGTTTGGTATTTTAAGGCTATACCCAGCCCTTTATCCTTACTTTTAGACATATCTCCTCGTAACTTAGAAAAGATATTATATTATGCTCCAGACCGAAAAAGAGAACAGTTATTCGAGGTTATTGAAAAAGGCGATACAGATTTAGAAAAAGGCGATATAATTTTAGAAGCAGAATACCGCATTCATAAAAAGTATAATGAAAAATTTAATGCTGAACCGGTTTATAATATAAATAAAATAAAAATATTTTCTCGTAAAATAGGTGATGTAATTTCGGAGGAAGAGGATCAGGATCTGCAGAAAATATTCGGTAAGATTTTCTATCAAAAGGAATTATTGTTCCCTGTAAATAAGGAGGAAGAATCTGAAGGCGAAGCAGAAAAGGAAGAAGTTGAAGAAGAGGTTGAAGAAGAAGAAGTTAAAGGGGAAGAGGTAGAAAAAAAGGAAACCCAATATCGAATTACTAAGGTTAATGGCTTAATTTCTGAGACCAACCTAAAAAGATTAGAGGAAGAAAAAAACTTATCCTTGCGAGCAAAATTAGCCACTCAAAATATTGAGGAATCTTGTTACATAGTGATACACTCCGGTAATACTTCCAATAAAAGAGGAGAAATAATTTTAGAAATAGAGAAACTCCTTCTAAGTAATTATGATCCCGAATTTAAAGCCGGAATAGGGGCAGAAGCAATTAAAGAGTTGTTGAAAGAGTTGGCCTTAGATAGATTAACCTTGGAACTTCGTGAAGAATTAAAAAAAACTAGCGGTCAAAAAACGAAAAAAATTATTAAAAGATTACAGATAGTTGAGGCATTTCGTAAATCTAATTGCAAACCTGAATGGATGGTATTAGAAATAATTCCAGTTATTCCTCCAGACTTAAGGCCTATGGTGCAATTAGAAGGAGGACGTTTTGCCACTTCAGATTTGAATGATTTGTATAGGAGAGTTATAAATCGGAATAACAGATTAAAAAGATTATTAGAATTAGGGGCACCGGAAATTATTATTAAAAATGAAAAACGGATGTTACAGGAAGCGGTTGATGCTTTGATAGATAATGGCAGAAGAGGACGAGCAGTACTCGGTACCGGGAATAGACCCCTTAAATCGTTAAGTGATATGTTAAAGGGCAAGAAAGGTAGATTTAGACAGAATCTTTTAGGTAAAAGAGTGGATTATTCAGGAAGATCAGTGATTGTAGCAGGTCCTGATTTAAAATTTTACCAATGTGGATTGCCTAAAAAGATGGCTCTGGAACTGTTCAAGCCATATGTAATGAGAGAATTAGTAGTTCAGGATTTGGCTCATAATATCAAAACTGCCAAAAAAATAGTGGAGAAAGGCAAGCCGGAAGTCTGGAGTATATTAAAGGATATTGTAGAAGATCATCCTATCTTGCTAAATCGGGCACCAACATTACATCGCTTGGGGATTCAAGCTTTTAAACCTGTTTTGGTGGAAGGAAATGCAATTCAAATTCATCCTTTAGTTTGTTCAGCCTTTAATGCAGATTTTGACGGCGATCAGATGGCAGTTCATGTTCCTCTTTCGCCGGAAGCTCAAGCTGAAGCAGAAATATTAATGCTATCTTCGAATAATATATTATCTCCAGCCAATGGTTTACCTATAGCTTTACCTAGTCAGGATATAATTCTAGGTTGCTATTATCTAACTATGCGGGAAAGCGGACAAAAAGGTGAGGGAAAAATCATTGGTAATTTTAAAGAGGCAATAAGGGCCTATGAGGATGACATTATAGACTTACACGCTAAAATTAAATGTAAAATACATAACTCCTTAAAAAGTACAACAACCGGTAGGATTATTTTTAACGAAATTTTTCCTGATGATATGGATTTTATCAATTTAACTATAACCAAAAAGTCCTTAGAAAAAA
This sequence comes from Atribacterota bacterium, assembly GCA_030666935.1. GTDB lineage: Bacteria > Atribacterota > Phoenicimicrobiia > Phoenicimicrobiales > Phoenicimicrobiaceae > Sediminicultor. The sequence goes on from DAOUWX010000044.1 coordinate 6,119, forward strand.
TTATATCTTTTGTTTACCGAAAATATGGGAAAGAAATAACTGTTGATATTTTAGATAAGATTAAAAAATTAGGCTTTAACTTTGCTACTTCTTCTGGGATTTCTATAGGGATAGTAGATTTAGAAATACCTTCCCAGAAAGATGAGATATTAAAAGTGGCTGAAAAGGAAGTAGATAAAATTCAAGAACAATATAATTACGGATTGATTATGGATGATGAGAGGGAACAGAAAATTGTAAATTCTTGGACCAAAGCTGCTGATGACGTAGTTGATGCTATTTTAAAGAATTTAGATAAATTTAATCCTTTATATATTATGGCTGATTCCGGAGCTCGAGGAAGTAAGCGGCAGATCGGTCAATTAGCTGGAATGAGGGGTTTAATGGCTGATCCTTCGGGAAAAATTATCGAATTTCCTATTAGATCTAATTTCAGAGATGGTTTGTCAGTATTAGAGTATTTTATTTCAACTCATGGAGCTCGAAAAGGGTTAGCAGACACTGCTCTTAGAACTTCAAAATCAGGATATTTAACCAGAAGATTGGTTGATGTAGCCCAAGATGCAATTATCAGAGAAGAAGACTGTGGCACATCTGATGGAATAATTATCAGGGCCTTTCAAGATGACGGTAATGTAATCGAGACTTTAGAAGAAAGGTTGGTAGGGCGAATCACTCAAGAAGAGGTAATAGATCCTAAGACCGGCGAAGTATTAGTTGAATTAGGGGAAGAAATTGACGAAAGAAGTGCTAAAAAGATTTCAGAAACGGGGGTAAAAGAGGTTAAAGTTAGATCGGTTTTAACCTGCAGAGCAGAGCATGGAGTATGTGTTAAATGCTACGGCAAGGATATGGCTACCGGTAAATTAGTAAATATCGGAGAAGCCGTAGGGGTTATTGCAGCTCAATCTATTGGAGAGCCAGGGACACAATTAACTTTAAGGACTTTTCATACCGGAGGGATTAAAATAACCGGTGAAGATATTACTTTAGGCCTTCCACGGGTAGAGCAACTTTTTGAAGTAAGGAAACCAAAAAAACAGGCAGTAATCAGTGAAATAAATGGAATAGTAGAGGAAATTATTACTGAGAACAATTATAAGAAACAGGTAGTAGTTAATCCTGAAACATCAAAAGAAAGTAAAGGCGCCATCGAAGAAAAGAAAAAGATCTATAATATTCCCGCTGATTTAAGACTAATAGTAGAAAAAGGACAAAAGATTGGAGCTGGGGAAAGATTAACTGTTGGGTTTATTGATCCCCATGATATTTTAAAGATTCAGGGAATTAAGGCAGTTCAAGAATATTTATTGAAAGAAATACAAGCAGTATATAGATCACAAGGGGTTAAAATCAGTGATAAACATATCGAGACAATAATTCGTCAAATTGCTCGTTTAAATATGATTTATGTAAGATCAGCCCGTGACTCCGAATTGCTATCTGGGGAATTAGTGTACGTATCAGATTTTGAAAAAGCTAATAAAAAAGTAGTAGAAGAAAATGAAAAAATCAGCGAGAAGAACAGAAAGTTATTAGAAAATAAAAAAACTCTATTTTCATTGATAAATGTTAAAACAGGTGAGGTAGTAGTTAAAGAGGGAGAAGTTATTACTAATAAAGTTATACCTAAAATTGAAACCAGCGATTTTGCTACATTAATAGTTGAAGATCAAGAAAATAAACAATTTACTATTGTTAAAGGAGAAAATTCCTTTATAGAAAGAATAACTGGCAATATCTTGGTTGGTGGGATTGAAGATAATATTCAAGAAGGCAACACCGAAACAGACAATCTAAATGATCCTAAGATAAAATTTAATGGGGTCATTGGTAAAGAAATGGGAGTAGAAATTGCTAATAGTGATATTAGAATAATAAGTTGTGCCAAACCAGATATCTATGAAAAAATGAAAGACAGGATTACTGCCGCAGATATTATTAATCCGGAAGATTCTCAAGTTTTAGTAAGTGCGAACAAGCAACTTACTTCCTCAGAAGTGGACACAATCATAAAAACTAAAGTAGATGGAATAAAGGTATGGAAAGAAATTAAGGAGATATCCGTAAGAGACGGACTGATCAAATCAATTAAAGATGAAATTATTGGCCGACCCATTGGCGAAGATATTAAAGATCCAGTAAGCGGAAATATTATTGCAGATAAGGATCAAATAATAAGTAAGAATTTAATTAAAAAAATATTATTGTATAAATTAAGTGAGCTACCATTGGAAGATGGAAGATATTTTTCTTTAGAAGGCAGAACTTTAGAATTCCTTTATGACAAGGTAGTAGGTAAAATTGCTGCATTGGATATTTTGGATCCGGAGACAGGTGAAGTTATAATTAATGGAGGCAAAAAGATAACCAGGAACCATGCTACAGAAATTTGCAATAGACATTTGGATTTAATAAAGATAAGGGCAAACAATAAGAACGTATGCATTAATATAATTGAAAATGTTGGATTTATTAAAAGGAAGAAGTTTGTAGCAGTAGGAATGCCCATAATTCAAGGTATTACCCAAGCTTCCCTTTCTACTGAAAGTTTTCTGTCTGCCGCATCATTTCAGAGAACTACTCATGTTTTAACCAATGCCTCTATTAAGGGGAAAATAGATAAGCTTTACGGTTTAAAGGAAAATGTTATTATTGGTAATATAATACCCGCAGGGACAGGTTTAAATCAATACGGAGAAATAGAAGTTGATTACTTACATGAAGAAGAAGAAAAAGTAGAAGAAATATTTAAAGAGGCAGAAGGAGAGCAGATAGAAAAGAAGATAGATATATTTAGAGAAGAAGATGAAGACAGTAAAGAGAAAATATCCGACCACACAACAGATCAAGAACCGCAATATAATTCGGAAAATGAGGAAACAAAAGACAAAAAATCTAATAATAATAGTTGACATCAAATACTGATGCTGTTAGAATATAAAAGTATTTTTATTTATAGGATATTGATAAATTTAGATAAAGGAAGGTAAGATATGCCTACCATAAACCAATTAGTAAGAAAAGGTAGAAAAAAGGTCTTTAAAAAATCTGATACGCCATCTTTACAGGGTAGCCCTTTAAAAAGAGGGGTATGCACCAGAGTTTGGACTATAACTCCTAAGAAACCTAATTCTGCCTTAAGAAAAGTTACTCGAGTAAGATTAACTAATAATATGGAAGTTACTGCCTATATTCCCGGAATAGGGCATAATCTTCAAGAACATTCTATTGTACTTTTAAGAGGTGGAAGAGTAAAAGATTTGCCAGGAGTTAGATATCATATTGTCAGAGGAGTTATGGACACTACTGGAGTAGAAAATAGAATGCAAGGGCGTTCAAGATATGGATCTAAAAGACCAAAGAAGAAAAGCAAGTAATAAACGAGTCGCTAGTCGTTAGTGAATAGTCGTTAGTATATAATTAGCGTATAGCGTTTAAATTAATAAAATGCTTATTTTAATTAAATTAAAAAATTAAAGCTAAAAGCAAAAAACCATAATTCAAAACTCAAGACTTTTTTCGTATCGTGTATTATGTATCATGTGAATACAAATTTAGTTTTTCTTTTTATTACTAAATACTATTCACTATATACTAAATACTAATTTGAAATACTAGTTTAAAAAGATAGAGGTGGTAAATAATGTCCAGGAGAAGAAGGGCAGTAAAGAGAATAAACGCACCAGATCCTGTATATCACGACAAACATGTAGCGACTTTTATTAACAAGTTAATGTATGATGGTAAAAAAAGTAAAGCAGAAGCAATTTTTTATCGAGCTTTAGATATGGCTGCAAAAAAGACAAAAAAGGAGCCTTTGGAAGTATTTAATCAAGCTTTACAGAATGTTATGCCTGTATTAGAAGTGAAATCAAGAAGAGTTGGAGGAGCTAGTTATCAGATCCCGATTGAAGTAAGTCCGGATAGGAGAATGACTTTAGGGATGAGATGGATAATTAACTTTGCCAGGAAAAGAACAGGTAAACCGATGCATGAAAAATTATCCTTAGAGTTTACAGATGCAGCAAATAGTGTTGGGGCAGCAGTAAAAAAGAAAGAAGATACTCATAAGATGGCTGAAGCAAACAAGGCATTTGCTCATTACAGATGGTAAATAAAATAGTCGTTAGTGAATAGTCGTTAATCGTTAGTTTTAAATACAAGTTTTTAGTTATCGGTTTACAGTTTTTAGATAAAGAAAATTGGATTTTATATTCTGTCTTCTGATTTTTTTTCTTAACCAGCTAACTAACCAACCAACTAACTAATTTTTAGTAAGATACGATTCACGAGATACAAATAAGAACAGG
>DAOUWX010000356.1 GCA_030666935.1 Atribacterota bacterium
CCTTCTAATTTGCGATAAATATTAAAATATATTAGAATATGCAAAGTAAAAATAAATTGGACGAATATAATTTCAATTCAGAATAAAGGAGAGACTTAAAAAGTGAAGCAATATCAATATGAGGTAATTGTCGTAGGTGCCGGCCATGCCGGCTGTGAAGCCGCTCTGGCTGCTGCCAGAATGGGAGCAAAAACACTCCTTATTACTTCCAATATAGACAATGTTGCCCTTATGCCCTGCAATCCCTCTATTGGAGGTCCGGGCAAAGGACATGTAGCTCGAGAAATCGATGCTTTAGGCGGAGAAATGGCTAAGAACACCGATAAAGCCACCATTCATATAAGAATGTTAAACACCAGTAAAGGTCCGGCTATGTGGGCTCTAAGGGCACAGATAGATAAAAGATTATATACTCAGGAAATGATACACACTCTCCAAATCCAAAAAAATTTAGATTTAAAACAGGAGATGGTAACAAAATTAATAGTAAATAATTGTCGGGTAGGGGGGGCAATGGTTAAAAGTGGTCTGGAATTTTCTTCTCCCACGGTAATTTTAACTAACGGAACATTTTTAAATGGCAAAATTTATATTGGAAAAACTACTTATTCAGCAGGAAGAGCCGGTGAACTTGCCTCGATTGATCTGGCAGAAAATCTTAAAGAGTTGGGTTTTAAAATCGGAAGATTAAATACCTGCACCCCTCCTCGAATAGATAGAAGAACAATTGATTCCTCCAAGATGAAAGAACAGAAGAGTGCAGATATACCTCTGTCTTTTTCTTTTGAAGATAAAGGGGAAATATATAAGGATTTTTCGGTATTTATGACCCGCACTAATCAGAAGACCCATCAGATAATCCAGGATAATATCCATAGAGTGCCCTTATCTAATGGCACCATCCAGAGTGCAGCTATCAGATATTGCCCCTCTGTAGAAGATAAGATAATTAGGTTCCCCGAAAAAGAATCTCACCAGATATTCTTGGAACCAGAGGGATATAACACTGAAGAAATATATTTACAGGGATTTTTTACCAGTCTGCCTGCTGATGCCCAGGATAAAGCCATACGAACTATTAAGGGATTAGAAAATTGTAAAGTTATTAGATACGGATATGCCATTGAATATGATATAGTCTATCCTAATCAATTAAAATACTCTTTAGAAACTAAGGCAATTAAAGGATTATTTTTAGCCGGACAGGTTAATGGAACCTCAGGATATGAAGAGGCAGCCGAACAAGGATTGTTGGCGGGTATAAATGCAGTACAGCTGACACGCGGCAAGGAGCCCTTAATCCTGGATCGTTCAGAAGCTTATATTGCCGTAGAGATAGATGATTTAGTTACAAAAAGTGTAACTGAACCCTATCGTCTAAGAACCGGACTGGCTGAATATAGACTTTTGTTAAGGCAAGATAACGCAGATTTAAGACTTACTCCTTATGGATATCAGCTGGGGTTAATCTCGGAACAAAGATACAAAAAATTTCTGAAGAAAAAAACCCTGGTTGAAAATGAGAAGGAAAGATTAAAAGAAGTAATTATTCATGCTACTCAAAAGGTAAATGAATTACTGAATAAATTAGGCACTACCCCTCTATCTGAAGCAACTACTCTGACTACTTTACTGACCAGGCCTGAGGTAACTTACAATCAAACTGCTTCTATCGACCCCAACAGACCGGAATTGCCTATCGAGGTAACCGAGCAAGTTGAAATTCAGATAAAATATGAAGGATATATTAAAAGACAAGAGATTCAGGTAAAAAGATTTAAGAAATTAGAGAATTATAAAATACCTAAAGATATCGATTATTTTAATATGCATGGTATATCCCATGAAGGTAAGGAAAGATTCTCAGAAGTGCAACCAATTTCTTTAGGCCAGGCTAAAAGAATCCCCGGAATAACCCCTTCAGATATCGCCGCCTTAATGATAAATATTGAAAAGATAAAAAGAACAAAAAAATAGGATGGGCGCCTTACCTGCCCTATTACTATTAGCTATACTCTTATATTATCAGGGCGTATGCAATACGTCCCTACAACGGGCAGACACAAGGTCTGCCCCTAATTCCTATCTTACGCGATACGCAATACGCAATATGATATACTAACGACTATTCACTATTCACTAACGACTAATTTTCCTGCCGCCTTCAAAGTGTTCTGCATCAGCATAAC
>DAOUWX010000253.1 GCA_030666935.1 Atribacterota bacterium
TTAAAACATTGCACTCACCGTAACAGTGATAACAACAGTTAGAGCAAAGATTAAAATATCAGTTTTTTTGATCTTTAATTCTCTATAATGAGTCCTCCCCTCTCCCCCTCTATAGCATTTAGCTTCCATAGCAATTGCTAACTCATCAGCACGCCGAAATGCATTAACAAACAAGGGTATTAAAATAGGTATTAAATTTTTTGCTCGGTTAAAAATATTTCCACTTTCAAGGTCTGCACCTCGAGATATTTGGGCTTTCATTATTTTTTCTGTCTCTTCCAATAAAGTCGGAATAAATCTTAGCGCTATAGTCATCATCATAGCTATTTCGTGGGCGGGCATACCTAAAAATTTAAAAACAGACAATAACCTTTCCATTCCATCAGTTAAAGATATAGGAGAGGTGGCCAAGGTAAGCAGGGATGTAGTTAAAATTAGAATAAATAATCGAAAAGAAATAAGCAGCCCTTTTACTAATCCTTCCCGGGTTATTTTTAAAAAGCCCAACTGGTAAATTACTTCTCCTTCGGTCATAAAAAGATGGATTATCAGAGTAAATATAATAATAAATAATATGGGGCGCAAACCTCTGAATACAAATTTTGGATGTACCTTAGAAATAATAATACTAACTAATACAAAGCTTCCTAAAATTAAATATCCTGAAAATATGGTTACTAGAAACAAGCTTATAATTATAGCCAAACAACTTAATATCTTTATTCTGGGATCCAAATCATGGATTAAAGAATCCCTTGGGATATATTGACCAAAGCTAATATTTCTTAATATTCTCATCTTTCCCCATCTTTTTAATAATATTTTATAAATTAAGCTCTTTAAACATTTATTTCTTTATTGGTTTTTTCATTTTTTTTAACACTTCTCTTTCGGCATCATCTACGGTTAATACTCCGGTATATACATCTTTACCCTTTGCTTTTAATTTATGCATACACTCGGTTACCTGTGGAAGACCTAAACCCACTTTCATTAGATCGTTAGCGTGCTTCTCAAAAATTTCTTGGGGAGCACCGTCCATGATTATCTCTCCTCGATGCATTACTAAAAGACGTTTCACTGTCTCGGCAACCTTTTCCATATTGTGCGAGACTAATACCACACTCATTCCGAAGTTATAATGTATTTTTTTTATCTCAGATAATATATTATCTCTACCCCACGGATCAAGATTGGCAGTAGGTTCATCTAAAATCAACATTTTTGGTCTTATGGAAAGTATGCTGGCTAAGGCAACACGTCGCATCTCTCCTCCGCTTAGAGAAAAAGGAGAACGTTCTACATATAGGTTATAATCAAGGTCGACCATCTTTAACGCTTCTCTGACTCTTCTTTCAATTTTTCCTTCCGGTAAACCTAATTTTCTTGGACCAAAGGCTACTTCTTGATAAATTGTTTCTTCAAATAATTGATTCTCGGGATACTGAAACACTAAACCTATTTTTTGTCTTATTAACTTAAGGTTTACTCCTTTTTTATTTAAATCCACTCCTTCGACGAAGATTTTACCCGAAGTTGGTTTAAGCAAACCGTTAAAATGCTGAATTAAAGTAGTTTTTCCGCAACCGGTATGACCGATTAGACCAATAAATTCACTTTTATCAATCTCTAAATCGATATTCTTTAATACTTCTGTTTCAAAGGGCATTCCCAAACTATAGGTAAAGCACATATTTTCTAAATGTACAAACATAAACTTTCCACCATATCCTCAATTTTCAATGTATGAGAAGATATGTCTATTCCTCTTTTGTTTAATCTTAGAGCGAGTTCGGTTATTTGAGGAACATCCAATCTTAATTTTTTTAAAGCCTCTATTTGAGTAAATACCTCTTCAGGATTTCCTACGAGAGCAATTTTCCCCTTATTTAATGCGATTATACGATTAGATTCAGCTGCCTCCTCCATTAAGTGAGTAATGTAAATTATAGTAATGTTCTCTTCTCGATTTAACTTCTTAACAATATTTATAACCTCTTTTCGACCCCGGGGATCGAGCATTGCCGTAGGTTCATCTAAAACCAAATAAGAAGAGTGTAAAGCAATTGCTCCGGCAATTGCTACTCTTTGTTTTTGTCCACCCGATAATAAGTGCGGTTCGCTTCTTTTGTACTCTTCCATTTCTACAATTTCTAAAGCCCAATCAACCCGTTCTCTCATAAGTTTTGTCGTTATTCCAATATTTTCCAGACCAAAAGCTATATCATCTTCTACCGTTGTCGCAATAATCTGATTGTCTGGATTTTGAAATACCATACCAACTTTTCGTCTTATTTCCCATGTTTTGCTCTTATCTTTGGTATTCATTTTATCTACCCAAATATCTCCGTTAGTAGGAAGCAGCAGGCAATTCATATGTTTAGCTAAGGTAGATTTTCCCGATCCATTAGAACCTATAATAGAAATAAAATCACCATTTTTTATTTCTAAGCTAATGGAATCCAAAGCTTTTATTTGATCTTTTTTATGATAGTTATATATGTGACTTAGATTTTTTATTTTGATCAAAATGTTCACCACTTCTTAATCGTATCTCGTATCTCGTGAATCGTATCTCGCAAAAAAATAAATATTTAAGGTATTTAAAAATTAAAAAGCTGTGTGTTTGAATTTATTTCTCCTTCGAGATACTAGATACTAGATACGAACAACGAAATTACATCTCGTGATTTATATCTTGTTTAAACTAGCGTATAGCGTAGAGCGTATAGTAGATAGCGAAAAACGAAAAGCGCAAAACTATTTCGTATTTCGTATAAAATACAGTAACTAGTAATATGTAATGTGTAATAAGGTGTAGGTTTCAGATTTCGAGTTATAAGTTTATAGAAAGCTCAAAGTGTATCACCATACACCCCTCTTTTTTATAGGCAGACGAGACGCCTGTCCTACAGGAGGGCTAGGTGATATTTTCCAGCATCTTTAGTTTTCCCGTAATTGTTCCCCGCGTCTATACGCTACCCGCTGTACGCTATATGCTAATTAGATACCAACGACTAAATTAACTAGCTAACCAAGTAATCAAGTAACCAAATTATTAAAAATCAAAAGGTTAAAAAGTCTAACTACCAAATAACTAATTCTGATATAAAACTTTTTAACCTTTTTTATTCTTTAATTATTCTACAAATTCAATTACAGCCAAAGGTGCAGCATCGCCTTTGCGAAATCCAGTTTTCACAATACGTGTGTAACCGCCATTTCTCTCCAAATACTTTGGACTAATTTCTTCAAACAA
>DAOUWX010000200.1 GCA_030666935.1 Atribacterota bacterium
ATAATTTTTCTGGCATCCCTTATTTTTTTAGTATTGGTATGAATTTTCATACCTTCTGAAACCTGTGTTACACAGGAGGGTTGAAGTGTTCCGGCCCCCTCAACCTCCACAACACACATTCTGCATGATCCTGGTTCTTGAATATTTTCAAGATAACACAGAGTAGGTATCTTTATTCCAATCTTCTTAGCTGCATCTAAAATAGTAGTACCTTCTGGTACTTCAACTTTCATATTATTTATGGTAATATTTGCCATTAACCCCTCTCCTTCTTATTGTTTATAGTTTATTGTTAATTTTAATTCATAAATATCTTTTATACTTGTCCTAAAATAATTAAACCTAAGCCTACACTTAAGAATAACTGGATACTGTACCACTTTCTTCCCTGGTAACTGGTTCGTGAATTTTGTTCGGATTTACACCCTCTGATAATTCTGTTTTAAAATATTTTATAGCAGAGAGAACGGGTGAAGCAACTGATTGACCAAGAGGACAAAAAGAAGCCAAGTTAAGACCTTTAGCTAATTCCTCTATATTTTTAAGTTCATCAAAATACGCTTCTTTCTTTTCTAAGCGATTAAAAGATTCATATATCTGCTTGGTTCCAATTCGACACACAGAACATCGACCACAGGATTCGTGCACAAAGAATTTCATACAGCACTTTAAAAAATCTACTACTGAAACTGAATCATTCATAATTAATATTGCTCCGGAACCAAGATTGTGCCCTACTTCTTGAAGGGATTTATAATCAAGTGGTACATCTAAAAGTTCCGCAGAGAGAATATCACCGGCAGTACCTCCTATTTGGGCCATTTTAAATTCTCCGTAAGAAATACCTCCTGCATAATCATAAATAATTTCCCTTAAGGTAATCCCCATGGGAACCTCTATTAAGCCAGGACGATTTACATGTCCCAAAATAGTATAAACTTTAGTCCCTGGTGAATCTACTGTCCCAAATCTTTTAAACCATTCGGCACCATTCAAAACAATAGGAGCAATATTAGCCAGGGTCTCTACATTATTCACATTAGTAGGTTTAGATAAAAACCCTGATTTAGCAGGGAAAGGAGGTTTTAGCCTTGGTTCTCCTCTAAGGCCTTCCATAGAATTTAAGAGAGACGTCTCTTCTCCGCAGACATAAGAACCTGCCCCAATCTTAATCTTTACCTCAAAATCAAAATTAGTTCCAAATATATTTTTCCCCAAAAGGCCTATTTTTTCAGCATCCTTTATGGCTTTTTCTAACCTTTGAATAGAAAGCTGATATTCTCCTCGAATATAAATATAACCGGTATTAGCTCCAATAGCATATCCACAGATGGTCATCCCTTCTAAAACTCTATGGGGATCTCCTTCCATAATTAATCGATCCTTAAAAGTACCCGGTTCTCCTTCATCTGCATTACAGATAACATATTTTGGACTTTCTTTTTCCTGAGCTGCAAAAGACCATTTTAAGCCGGTGGGGAATCCGGCTCCACCTCTTCCTTTGAGTCCGGAGTCCTTCATTATTTGAATAACTTCTTCTGGTATTTTTTCTTTTAAAACTGTCCCTAATGCCTCATAACCACCTGTTCCGATATACTCTTCAATATCTTCCGGGTTAATCTTCCCACAGTTATCCAGGACGATTCGCCCGAAATATTGGGTTTTTCTGGAATCATAGACTTCTAAATCTATCTCTGGTTGTATTTTTTCTTCTAACAGTAACTTTTTATAAGGTCTACCTTTAATAAACCTTTCCTGAATAAATTCAGTAATATCCTTCTCAGTCACATTTCCGTACATTTCATCGGTCGGATAAATACCTATGACCACCCCTTTATTAATAGGACCAATGTTTCCGGTTTCGATTACCGTAACTTGATCGGAAAGACCTTGTTTATTTATTTCGGTAATCAGCTTGGTCTTTATATTCCTTGCACCGGAAAGGACAGTATTTCCATCAATACCAACTAAAATCTGGGCAATGCTTCTTTTTGACATAATTATTTACTCTCCTTTTCTTGAATTTGGTCCAATATTTTTCCAATCTTTTCTTCATTCAAATTACCATAGGCTTCTTCATTAATCATCATAGCCGGAGCCACTCCGCAAATTCCCAAACAACTAGTCCCTTCTAAAGTGAAAAGTCCGTCTTTGGTCGTCTCTCCTTCTTTGATGTCTAATTTAGTTTCTATAGCCTTAAAAATGGTTTGTGCCCCTAATAAGTGACAAGGAGGACTTTCGCAAACTCTGATTATATATTTACCACGAGGGACAAAACTATACATTGTGTAAAAAGAAGCAGTCCCTTTAATATCAGATTCTGGTATTTTCATTTCCTTGCTCAATAAATTAATGTCTTCTTGGTTAATGTAATTCTGGGGGCTTTGATTTTGAATGTCATGCAAAATCTGTAACAAATTTTCTCTTTTATTTCCATACTTGTTAATAATCTCTTTTACTGTCATGCTCCCTCCTCTTCTTTTTTAAACTCGCAACGTAGACATCTATCTGCTTCTTTACAAGCAGTTGCCCTATCCCAGGTTTTTTCAACCTCTCTATAAGAATCTCTTTTTTCTACCGGAATCAATATATTCTTTGCCCGTTCATAATCTACCGGTTCTTCTTCCGGGTCAAACTTAACTTTGATTTCATCCATTATATTCCAGGGATATTCCTCTCGACCACCGGTTAAATATTTATCTATGGCCTCGGCTGTCCTCTGAGCCTGTCCGATCGCCTCCACTACAGTAGAAGGACCGGTTACCACATCACCACCGGCAAAGATATCTTCTGACATCGTCTCTCCTTTATGAGAATGACAAAAGATAGTTTCATTTCTATTAAGCTTGATTGTCTCTTTATCAAATAAGTTACCCAGAGATGGTTTTTGGCCAATGGCTAAAATCAATAGATCAACTTCTCTAACGAACAAAGAAGTTTCTATTTCCACAGGTCTTCGTCTACCAGATTTATCAAATTCACCAAGCCGCATATTCACAAATTCAACTGCTAACTTACTATTACTGTTTGACTTAATTGATTTGATATTTTGCAGAAGTTGTATTTTAATTCCTTCATCTTCCGCTTCCTTAATCTCTTCTATCTCTGCAGGCATTTCTTCTCTGGTTCGGCGATATACTATGGTAACATCTGCCCCCATTCTCTTGGCAGTCCTGGCTGCATCTATAGCGGTATTTCCACCACCGATAACTACTACCTCCTGTCCAATAGAGATTTTTTCATTATTATTAACTTTATATAAAAAATTCAACCCACTCATAACTCTATTATTACCATCTATCCCTTCAACTGCAGGCATAATTGAATCCCCTGTTCCTACGGCAATATAGAAAGCCTTAAACCCTTGTTTTCTGAGTTCATCAATAGTTATATCTTTTCCAATTTTAGTATTAGTTTTTATCTTTACTCCATATTGAGATAATGCTTGAATCTCTTTTTCCACTATACTTTTAGGAAGCCTATATGAAGGGATGGCGTAGGTAAGCATACCCCCTGTCTTAGACTCGGATTCAAAAACAGTAACTTCGTATCCCAACATAGTTAAGAAGTAAGCATTGGATAATCCGGATGGACCTGAACCGATTACTGCTACCTTCATTCCATTAGAGCCTTGTTTTTCCGGAAAACATTCTAGATAATCGTCTATTGAATCAGCCATGAACCGTTTTACAGAACGGATGCTGACAGCTGAATCAAGGTCTATTCTTCGGCATTTGGCTTCACACTGGTGAGGGCAAACCCGTCCACAGACAGCAGGAAATGGATTATTCTTCAAATGTATTTGTAGAGCTTTTTTAAAATTGCCTTCCTTGGTATAAGCAAGATATCCAGGTACATTTACCGAAGCTGGACATTCATTGGAACATGGAGAGTATACAAGCTCCGCACATACTCCCGCCCGACATTTTTTATCACGAATATGTTCAATATATTCTTCCCTGAAATATCTCAAGGTTGCTTCTACTGGATTAGGAGCAGTTTGACCTAATCCGCAAAGAGAAGTCTGCTTTATCTGACGGGATAATTCTTCCAGAATATCAAGATCCTCCATTTTTCCTTTTCCCTGGCAGATTCGCTCCAAAATATTTAACATAATCCTTGTCCCTTGACGACAAGGGGTACAATTACCACACGATTCTTCCTGGATAAATTCCATAAAGTAACGGGCTAAGTCGAC
>DAOUWX010000330.1 GCA_030666935.1 Atribacterota bacterium
TCATTTACTATTTCAAGAAAGGGAAGAAATCGGAGTAAGCATGAAAAGGATTACGGTGAGCTATGTACAATGGTTTAACCGGAAATATAACAGAGTAGGTCATCTATTTCAAAATAGATATAAAAGTGAACCCATTGAAGACGAGAGATATCTTACGGCGGTACTGCACTACATCCATCAAAATCCGATGAAAGCAGGAATGGTAAAAGAAACATCAAAATATAGTTGGTCTAGTTATAACGAGTGCCTTAAAATGTATGATTCCAATAATTATCTTATTGATGGGGAAATAATAAAAGCATATCTTAACGGCAAAAAAAGTTTTACTGAATTTCATAAGAAAATAAGCAAAGAAAATTATATGGACTATAAAAACATAAATAAATATTCCGATGATGAATTATTAGAATTATTCAAGAAAAAAATAAGCATAGATGAGTTTTATAAAATTCCTTTAACCGAAAGATCTAAGTTAATTAAAGATATATACCAGGAAACTGGTGCCAGTATCAGAGATCTAAGCAGGGGATTAGGTATAGGGAGAAGTATTATAGAAAGAGCGGTTAAAATATGACAAATGAAACGTCCCCCTGTCTTAAATTGATATGAATTTAAAAAGGAATTATTCAAATATTATGATAAATAGTTGGAAAAGAATCACTATAATTATGTCTCTATTAGTTGGTTATGTCGGCTTAGACCAATTTACAAAATATCTTGCAAAAAAAATGCTCGTTCCCGGTTCTGTTATTCGTTTTCTCGGAGATATGATCAGATTACAGTATGCTGAAAACAAAGGGATTTATTTGAGCCTTGGCTCTACATTACCTGATGAAATCCGATTCTGGCTTTTTACCGTGGCCGTATCTGTATTGCTTACCTTTTTGTTCTTATTTTTAATTTTTTCGAAAAAGTTATCATTTTTCCCAACCATCGCCTTGACCCTCATATTATGCGGCGGAATTGGTAACTTGATTGACCGGATATTTCATCAAGGTGTGGTTATCGATATGATTAATTTCGGTATTGGAAATTTACGAACCGGAATATTAAATTTGGCGGATTTAGCGATAACTTTTGGTGGCGGATTGATGATTTATTATGTATTGTTTAATGACAACCTGAACAATTCATCATAAGCTACTCCGCTAATGAAAAATACAGATTCATCATCTACTGACACATATAAAATCGCGCGCGGATAGCCGCCGCGTCTTGCAGCGGATTGAGATGGGTAAACGATAATAGCAAATACAAAAGAAATGAGGAGAAATTATGCGGATATGTATTTTGTTTGGGAGTTTAAGAAATAACAGCAATACTGCATTGCTATTACAACCTTTTATTGATGAATTGAAAATATTTGGAGCAGATGTTGATTACATAATACTTAAGGATAAACACATAGAGCCTTGCACAGCATGTTGGACGTGTCAAAACATTTTTGAAGAACCTGGTTGCCCGAAGAATGATGATATGAATTTAATATATGAAGCTGTTTTGAAATCAGACTGCATTATATTTGCAAGCCCTATTTATTCATGGTATTGTACACCACCTATGAAGGCGGTTATGGATAGGTTGGTTTACGGTATGAATAAATACTATGGAGATTCAGAAGGCCCTTGTCTTTGGAAAGGGAAAAAGTGTGCATTGATTACGACTTGTGGTTATGAAATTGAGGATGGAACTGGAGTTTTTGAAGAAGGACTAAGGAGATATTCAAAGCATTCCAACTTACAATATATTGGGAAGTTAGCTGTCCGAGATATTGATGGAAAGGAATATTTCCAAAATAAATCCGCAGTAAAAGCTGCAAAGAAATTTGCTGAAAAAGTATTTAATTCACTAGCTAATTCTACCCCAATATTCCCCTAAAAAGGTGAAAAATGGAGGAACAGGAAAACTGATTTTTAGCTAAATAGGAGAGATAAATATATATAGAATTAGAGTATTATCAGTTTTTATAGGAAAAAATACTAAGTCTTTAAAACGCAGAAAATACAAGGGTTTCAGCGTTTTTTTGTTATATGGGATGTTGGTAACACTACTAAAATATGGAGAAAATGAAGCAAAAAAGGGCTAAAAACTCCATTTTTAGCAGTCCGAAAGCCTTGTGATATAAGGGTTTCAGAGAAATATGGTCATAATAACGTTTCTTGAGGTGGCCTAAGGTGATTGTTTATATTTTTAAAATAGACGTTTAAAATAGCTTAAAATGGCTTATTTTAGATGCAGGTGGAAACCCTTATTATATAAGGCTTTCACGGTGCTTTTTTTCTACAGATTTTACACGTTTTCCCCATTTGTAAGTAAATATTGTTAGTTTTAATCCCTCTTATCATTCCAACCTCCTCATATGTCATTCCCGCGAAATTGGGAATCTATCTTCTCTTTTCCATCTAAATACCATTCACTAACAACTAATACACTTCGCAACTATTTTTTAAAAAAAGAAGGATTTTTTAAA
>DAOUWX010000397.1 GCA_030666935.1 Atribacterota bacterium
AATATTAAATCTTTTACCCCATCGTTATCCCTTTTTGTTAGTGGATAAAATATTAGAGCAGGAAGAAAACAAGATTGTAGGGGTAAAGAATGTTACCATAAACGAACCTTTTTTTCAGGGACATTTTCCGGGGCATCCGGTGATGCCCGGGGTACTTATAATCGAAGCTATGGCTCAAACCGGTGGAGTCCTGATGTTCTCCAAAGAGGAAAATAAGGGGAAGATTCCCTTGTTCGCCGGTATTGACAAAGCTCGCTTTAAAAAACCGGTTTATCCCGGTGACCAATTGATAATTAAAGTGGAAATTGTAAGGATGGTAAAAGGAATCGGTAAGGCCAAAGCAGAGGTTTATGTGGATGATAATTTAGTAGCTTATGCAGAGCTACTTTTTACGGCAGTTTAAAATAGTCGTTAGTCGTTAGTGAATAGTATTTAGTAAAGAAGGGAAAAAGAGAAGACAGGAGCTAAAATAAGATAGTATATAGTATATGGTATATAGTATATAGCAAAGAAAAGAAAAACCAAGAGAAAGAAGAAAGAGGTTAGTGAGAAAAATAGCACATAGAATAAAGTAATAAGTGATGAGTAATGAGTGATGAGTTTCAAAAAGTAGGGGCGTATTGCATACGCCCTTAATAATCTATATAAAACCGTAGGATAGGCATCTCGCCTGTCTATGTAAATGTAGGGGTTTGATTTATCAAGTCCGTTTGTTTATTCTGTCATTTCTGCGAAAGCAGGAATCCAGAGCACTTTTGCCCACATATATGAATTAAATTAACTGGTAAACTGGTTAACTAGTTAATACTGATGTAATTGGTGAATTCTTATATTTGTATTGTTTTTAATCGGTCAATTGGTAAATTGGGCAATTGGTCAATCGGGCAATAATTATATTTGCATCTTGTATTTTAACTAACGACTATTCACTATTCACTAACGACTAGTAAGAGGGAGAAAATCGTGCAGGGAATAAAGACGGAGAATTTAGTAAAAATTTACCGAAAAAGACGAGTGGTTGATGATATTAGCTTGGAGATTAATAAAGGCGAAGTAGTAGGTCTTTTAGGGCCAAATGGGGCAGGAAAGACTACTACTTTTTATATTATAGTGGGCTTAATAGCTCCGGATAAGGGAAAAGTATCTTTTAACGGTAAAGGAATTACTAAAACCCCCATGTTTGAGAGAGCCAGGATGGGTTTGGGTTATTTAGCCCAGGAACCTTCAATCTTTCGCAAGCTTACTGTAGAAGAAAATCTCCTTCTAATTTTAGAATCTTTGGGAGTCAAGAGGGATGAACGGAGAGAAAGGTGCTATTCTTTATTAAAGGAGCTGGAAATAGATCATCTTGCTGATTACAAAGGGTATATGCTCTCCGGAGGGGAAAGACGCCGGGTAGAAATAGCCCGAACTTTAACCAGCTCACCTTCTTTTATGCTGCTTGACGAACCTTTTACCGGAGTTGACCCGATTGCCGTTTATGATATTCAGGAAATAATTTCTTATCTAAAAGAGAAAGGGATGGGGATATTAGTTACCGACCATAGTGTAAGAGAAACCCTTAAAATTACTGATCGAGCTTATATTATGCATAACGGAAAAATACTGACTTCAGGAACCCCCCAGAAAGTAGCTAATTGTGAAATTACCCGAAAAATCTATCTGGGGGAGAGATTTAATCTATGAATTAGTCGTTAGTCGTTAGTGAATAGTATTTAGTAAAAAGATTAAGAAAATAAGTAAAGTATAAATTATAATATGAAAATATAAAATTATAAAGATTTAGATATATGGAAAAGAAGCATAGGAGTAGTTGAAAATATATACAAAATAACTAAAAA
>DAOUWX010000220.1 GCA_030666935.1 Atribacterota bacterium
ATAAAACCGTAGGACAGGCGTCTCGCCTGTCTATGCATCATTCCCTCTCCCCTTGGAGGGAGAGGGTTAGAGCCTGCCCTGTACTTGATACGGGGGTGAGGGGGATAAATCTTTACGCGATTACCGATACGCAATGCGGAATACAAATTACTATTCACTAATAACTAATTTAATTTATAAATCGGTAAATTGTATTAACTTGCATCTTGCAACTCGCAACTTGCACCTGTACTTTTTACTAGCGACTATTCACTATTCACTAACGACTAATTGAATGGAGGAATTAAAAAATGGGATTAGATAATTTAGAGAAAGTTCTTTCTCAAACTCTAAAAGAGTTAAAAGATGAAGGACGATTAAAAGGAAAAGAATACATCATAACTAAAGTTAAAAAAGCTGAAGGAGAAAAAGGTCCAAGATATTTCCTGAAAAGGAAAGGTAAGCAGGAATTTATCAGGATGAATTCTAATTCCTATCTGGGAATGTCCTTAAGAAAGGAAATTATACGGGAAGAAGAAAGAGTAACCAAAAAATATGGAGTCGGACCGGGTGCTGTCCGTTTTATCAGCGGAACATTTCAACCTCACCGAGAATTGGAAAAAAGTTTAGCAAAATTTCACCAAAGAGATGATGCTATGTTGTTCAGCTCAGCTTATTCAACGGTAGTAGGAATCTTAACCCCTCTTATAACTTCTGACACCATTGTAATAAGCGATGAATTAAATCATAATTGCATAATTAATGCCCTTAGACTATCCAGGCCTAAAGATAAAAAAATCTACAAACATCTGGACATGAATGAGCTCGAAGATAAAATACAAGAATCTGTTGACCAGGCAAAAAGATTAATCATCGTCACTGACGGGATATTCAGTATGAGGGGAGATTATGCCCCTCTGGATATTATTTCCAACCTTTCAAAAAAATACGACCGGGAATTTCCGGAAAATATTTTGCTAGTAGTAGATGATTCTCACGGTATCGGGGCTTATGGGAAAAGCGGTCGGGGAACAGAAGAATATTCCGGAGCAAAGGGAGTAGATGTACTGGTGGGAACCCTGGGTAAAGCATTTGGAGTAAATGGCGGATATGTGACTTCTAACCAAACTGTTATTACTTACTTGAGAGAAACAGCACCGATGTATATTTATTCTAATCCCATCTCCCCTACCGAGGCGAGTGCAGCTCTAAAATCTCTGGAAATACTTGATAGTGAAAAAGGGAAAGACATTTTAAATCACCTTCACCAGCTGACCAAGAAATTTGAAAAAGGTCTCCTTGATTTAGAATATGAAATTATTGAAAGTGACCATCCTATTGTTCCTTTAATGGTGAGAGATACTAAAAAAACCACAGAGTTGGTAGACTATCTGATTGATAAAGGGATTCTCGCCACGGGTCTTAATTATCCGGTTGTTCCTAAAGGCGATGAAGAGATAAGATTTCAGATCAATGCCGACCATACTCCTTACGATATTGACTATGCTTTAAGTGTTTTAAAAGGTTATAAAGAAAGAAATTAACCTGCCTTTTTGTCATTCCGCATTTAGGCTGATAAATTCTTCAAAAAAAATATAAAAAATTTACAAATTAATGTCTAAAATTTTCTATTTTAGGGAATATAATAAATAGAAAAGAGAAATTTGAAAAGAGAATAAATATTTTAACAGCTAACAAAGTTGATAAAGGCAAACTACTCGAAAGAGTAAAACGCAAAGCAATGGGTCTAAGGCACCAAAAGTGCTAAGGCAGCCAAGCTACCGACTTTTTTTTGTTTAAAAAAAGAATAAAAAATTCGCAAAGTTGATAAAGGCAAATCAACCGAAAGGTTGAGACGCAAAGCAATGGGTCTAAGGCACCAAAAGTGCTAAGGCAGCCAAGCTACCGACTTTTTTTTGTTTGAAAAAGCCCGTTCTTTAGCAAAAATGCCTTCAACAACTTAAATTAAAAAAATTTAAGACTCTGTCAAGAAAGACAGAGGAAATGGAGGAAAAAAATGAAAGTACTGGGCAAAGCAACCTTAACCTTAGGACTGATGTTAATCGTCTCTCTTCTTATGACATCTTGTAGTGGGGTGGTTACACCCGAACTTCAGCTTGATCCAGAAGAAATAAATAAAGTAGAAGAAATAAATTATGTTTATCTGGATGTTCCTTATGAAAAATACGCCGGATACAACTGGTGTCTTCCGGCCTCCGGAGCAATGACTTTCAAATATTTTGGGATGGATATTTCCCAGAGCCAGATAGCCAGCGAAGTAATCACAAATGGCGAAAGTTCAATATATAAATTTATTAGTTTTGCCAAAAATTTGGGATTTGATACAAAATATAAATGTAAAACGATAGAAGAAATCAAGACTTTTTTAGATGAAGATACTCCTTTAATTGCTGTACAAAATTATAGTTTAACCATTCTTAAAAGTCATGCGCGAGTAATCATTGGCTATGATGATGAAAAACAGGAAATGATTACCCATGATCCGACAGTTGGAGAAGATTACAAAATATCTTATTCTGATTTTGTAGCTCTTAATTTCGACAGTAATCCTGATGAATGTAAAGTAGTCATACTTTCCAATGATGAAGACGATACAAAAAATATTATTGCCGAAATCAACACCGATAATTCATAGATAAAAATGTAAATATTTGCAGTGAATACAAAAAAATTAATGATTTATCTTAATTTTAAAAATTGGAGGGAAAATGATGAAAATAAAATACGATTATTGCAAGATATCTCCCGATAAAGATAAATATGTGGTGGAGTATGGACACAATACTTACAAGGGGTACGCTCTATCTTCACCGATAACGGTATCGGATAGAATTTTTTCCACTGAAAAAAAGGCTGTCCGCTTTGCCAAAAAAATCGTACCGGTTGAGTGTATAAAGAAAGAAGAAAAGTAAAATAGATTAGCCAATTGGCTAATCTATTTAGTCGTTAGTGAATAGTGAATGGTTGTTAGTGTTAAAATACAAGATTCAAGATAAGTTAGTAAGCTGGTTGGCTAGTTGGCCAGTTAATTTAGTATATTAATTTAATAATTTTTCAAATAAAAAAGAATAAATAATTTTATAATGACACAATTATAATAAAGCTTCAAATCTTGCACATTAAAATAAAATCAACATTACTTATATTTCTTTTTAAATCATAAATAAGTTTCCAATTGAAAACTTCTATTAAAAAAAGACTTTCGTTAAAATGCTGAAGGTCTAAAAAGATGTCATCGTAAAATAACCTCGCTATAATATAAAAAGCCGCCCTTTACCTTTCCTCTTTAATAGAAAGGTAAAGGGCGGATTTGTTACACTTTTCAATCCAAACAATTATCCTTTTTATGACTTAACAACAGTTCTTGCTATATCTTTACCTACCTGTTTATATAAATTATATACGTATCTCCGTTGCTAAGGTAAATAGTTAGAATATTAGACGCTGGTGGATTACACATTGTAAGCGGATCTACTGACCCATCGGATTTTTGTGGATATTCATCGCCACTTACTACTGTTTCCACAAGCGTGATATCTGTACCGTGACAACCAATATAGTTATATTTATAAGACATATAACCATCGCAATTCTCTGTAATAGGTATAAATGAAAGATTGTTGTCATTGTTTGGGAAAGGTATATCAATCTCAAATACACCTGGAGCAATTTCGTTAAAGTCGACAAAATCTACAACTACAGGGTCACCACTATGTCTGCCATGTTTGTTAGTAATTAGAGTGAGTTCAGAGAGTATGCATGGACATTCTTCAACCGTGACTGTTACTCCAGCATCTACTGGATCAGCCGAGCCACATTCCTCTGCATCTGGAGTATAAGTTACGGTTATATCGGTACTACCTACAGC
>DAOUWX010000075.1 GCA_030666935.1 Atribacterota bacterium
CGGGAAACCGGGTAACTAGCTAACCATATACTAACGACTATTCACTAACGACTAACGACTAGTTACTATTTCGCTAACACCGAAGCTAAATCATAAAGATTTTGTCTAATGATTTTTTTCTGACTCAGGACTACCTCTAAATCGGTTGCCTCGATTTTATTTCCAATCAATCCTACCATTTTAGAGGTTTCACCTTTTAATAGATGCTCTACAGCCGCTGCCCCTAAACGGCTGGCTAGTATTCTATCAAAGGCAGAAGGTGAACCTCCTCTTTGCAGATAACCTAAAATAGTAATCCGTGTTTCATAACCAATCTTATCTTTTAAATATTTGCTTACTTCTTCGGTTTTTCCCACTCCTTCGGCAATAACAATAATACAATGGGTCTTTCCTCTTTGATAACCCTCTTTTAATTTTAAACTAATTTCCGGTAAATTATAGGAAATTTCCGGAATAAGAATTATTTCAACTCCACCGGCAATTCCACTCATTAAAGCTAAATAACCTGAATTCCTTCCCATAACTTCTACCACAAATGCCCTCTGATGGGAAGAAGCTGTATCTTTAATTTTGTCAATGGCATCAATAACTGTATTTAAGGCGGTATCTACACCTATGGCCATATCTGTTTTAGGCAGGTCGTTATCGATAGTAGCCGGAATTCCGATAGTCTTTAATCCTAAAGCGCTTAAATCTCGAGTTCCTCGTAAGGTACCATCGCCCCCGATAGTTATCAACCCATCAATATCAAATTTTCGGAGTTTTTGCAGAGCAACATCGAGGCCTTCTTTAGTCTTAAATTTTTCACTACGGGAAGTTTTAAGGACAGTCCCTCCTCTTTGCATAATTCCGCCTACTGATACCTGATTCATAGGGGAAATTTGTCCTTCCATTAAACCTGTAAAACCCCTTTCTACAGCAAACACTTCTAAATTATGGAATATTCCGGTTCGTACCACTGCCCGAATAGCAGCATTCATTCCCGGGGAATCTCCCCCGCTGGTAAGAACAGCGATTCTTTTCATTTTCATAACATTTTTACCTCCAATAATTAGTCGTTAGTCGTTAGTATTTAGTCGTTAGCAATAAGTATAGCGTGGAGCGGGTAGCGTATAGTGTATAGTGTTTAGGATATTAGTTATCCAGTTACCCGGTTAACCAGTTTGCCGGCTAATTAAATTCATATATGCGGGTAGAAATGCTCTGGATTCCTGCTTTCGCAGGAATGACAGAAGAAACAGATAGGTTTGATAGATAAATCAAGCCTCTATATTTATATAGACAGGTGAGACGCCTGTCCTACGGTTTCATTTTTTATCTTATATCTTATAACTAGCCAACCGGGTAACTAACATATCTAGTTAAGTAATTTCCTATCTTTAATTGGTCAATCGGTCAATTGGCTAATTGGCTAATTATTCCATCTTGCAACCTGTAACCCGAAGCTCGTTACTTTTTTACATATTGTTTCTTCACGCGATACTCGATACTCGATACTCGATACGAATTTTCCTACCGGAAAATTTTAGCTGCTTCTTCCGGAGAAGTAGTGTTAATATAAAATCCTGTTCCCCATTCGAATCCGGCTATTTTACTCAATCGAGGAATTATTTCTATATGCCAGTGATATTTCTTATCCAGATCCGGCCATTCTCTGGTAGAAAACTCTTTAGAGGGTGCAGTATGAATTATAAAATTATAAGGGGGATTATTTAGTTTTTTCTTTATTTTGGATAGTATTTCTTTCATTATTCCGGCTAAACTTAAAATATCTTTATCGCCGGTCTCCTCATAACAGGCATTATGACATTTAGGGAGTATCCAGGTTTCAAAGGGGAATCTGGCAGCAAAAGGCGAAATAGCCACAAATTTTTCTGTTTCTTTTATCAATCTTTCTTTAGATGTTATCTCCCGTTTTATATAATCGCAGAAAATACATCTCCCCTTAAGGTCAAAATATTCTTTTGCCCCTTTTAACTCTTCTTTTATTCTTTGAGGGATAATAGGGGTAGCGATAAGCTGGGAATGAGGATGTTCCAAAGAGGCTCCACCATCAATCCCGTAATTTTTAAATATTAAAATATATTTTATCCTTTTATCTTTGGATAAATATAAATATCTTTTTCGATAAGTTTTTAAGATTAAAACGATGTTGCCGATACTTAAATTATCAAAATCTTTATGGTGATGCGGAGTTTCAATTATTACCTCATGTGCCCCCAAACCGTCCATTTTCCAAAACATTCCGGCCTTTTCCAGGACAGCTTCCCCCTCTTCCATCCTTAAAGCAGGATACTTATTGTTTACTACTCTTACTTTCCATCCCGGGCTGTTTTCCCTGGTACCTTTTTCCCGAAAAGAAAATATTTCAGGGGGTGTTTCACCTTCATTCCCTTCACAAAATACACAGTAATCTTTTTTCTTTTCCTCTGTTTTTATTTTGTAATCTAAGGGTCTTTTTCCTCTTTCTGTAGAAATTATCACCCAATTATCGATTATAGGGTCTTTCCTCAATTCAGTCATCTCTGTTCTCCTCAGCCTGAATTAGTATATAGTATATAGTATTTAGTATTTAGTGAAGATGGGAGAAAGAAAAGCAAGGAGGGCTAATTAACTGCCTTGCACTTATTTCTTGTATTTTCTTAGCTAACGACTAACGACTAAATACTAACGACTAATTATACTGATATTGTATCTAATTACACTAAGTTTGTCCATAAAAAAAGAGGCATGTATCATCATGTCTCTTTTTTTATATTATTATTTTTCATTTATTTTTTTTTACAACTATTCAAATTTTATTAATTACGGTTCAATCGATTTTCTGTTATATTTTCTCATAGCTTTTTCAAAACCGTCTTCTATTACTGTCTTTATTGCCTCGGTAGATAGTTGTATTACTTCCTTTATTTTATCCTTTTCATCATTGTTAAAATTAGAAAGGACGTAGGACACGTAATCAAAATTAAAGTTTACCGATGGATTACCAATCCCTATTCTCAAACGGGGTATATCTTCGCTGTTCAAATATTGTATAATCGACTCCATCCCCTTGTGACCACCGGTACCCCCCTTTTTACGAATCCTTATCTGACCCAATTCTAAATTCAGGTCATCGTAAACTATTAATAAATCTTGAAGGAGTATTTTATAATAAGAAACTACTCTATTTACTGCTCTTCCACTTAAATTCATAAAAGTTTGCGGCTTTACCAGCATTACCTTATGATCATTTATCCTTCCCCGGGAAATTAAAGAATAATAGGATTTTACTTTCTTAAATTCTGTTCCCATATCCCTGGCTAAACTATCAACTGTTCTAAACCCCATATTGTGCCTGGTAAATTCATATTTTAAACCAGGATTACCTAAGCCAACCACAAGCTTCAATAAAACTCACTATCCTTTTATTGTCCTATTTTTCTTTAGGTGCAGAAGAAGGGGGTTCTTCCTTTGTTTCTACTTTCTCTTCTCCCTTAGCTTTTTCTTCACCTTCTTCACCTTCTTCACCTTCTATTCCTTCTTCTTCCTCTTCAACCACTTCTTCTATCTTGGTGGGAAGGACAACTGAGGCAACAATTCTATCCAGAGCAGTTAATATTTCAACTCCCTCCGGAATTTCTATCTCTCCGACAGAAACATGATCGCCTATATTAAGATTACTAATGTCGACTTTTAAAATATCCGGTACCTGGGAAGGTAAACATTCTATTTCTACTTTTCGTAATTCAGCCTGCATAATACCTCCTTCTTTTACTCCGATAGGTTCGCCAATCAATTCAATATCGACTTCTAAAGTTAATTTTTCTTTTAAAGTTACTCCGTAAAAATCGACATGAACTATCTGTCTTTTTAGTGAATTATATTGAAGATCTTTAATTACCGCTAATCGGCTAACTTTCTTCTTCCCATCATCTATCTCTAAATCTATGAGTCCGTGCGACTTAGCGGATAATAATTTTGACAATTCAATATTGTTAACCTTTAATATTAAATTTTCTTTATCATGAGGGGAGTACAATACTCCAGGGACAATCCCTTCTTTCCTAAATTTTTTATTAATTTCTTTCCCTGTATTATCTCTTAATTCTACTTTTAATTTTGGTTTTTTCATCCTATTAACCTCCAATCTTGTATCGCGTATCGCGTATTGCGTATCGCGTATAGGATAATTAGTATATCGTTATACAATTCACCAATTCGCCAATTGCCCAATTGACCAATTAAAGATACAAACTGCAAATTAGTATAAGTTTTATCCAATTACTCAGTTTACCAGTTTACCATTCAAGAATCAATCAATTCGTTGAAATAATTGGCTAATTGTTCAATTAAATTTTATCTGAATAATGTGCTTATTGATAAATTGTTATGAATTCTGTTAATGGCTTCGGCAAATATCTCTGCTACTGACAAAATCTTAATACCAGATAAATTCTTCTCTTTATTAACGGGAATAGTATTGGTTACCACTACTTCCTTGAATAGACCTTCGTGCAAAGATTTTTCTAATCTTTCTTTTGCCGGACCGGCAAACACCGGATGAGTAGCACAAATATAAACCTCTTTTACCCCAGCGTTTAATAAGGCCTGGCTTCCTTTTATTATTGAACCAGCGGTATCAATGATATCATCGACTATAACAGCAGTCTTGCCTTTAACTCTGCCCACTATATGCATTATTTCTACATCGTCAAAAGATGATCTATATTTATCGATAATAGCAATCGGTTTTTTAATGCATCCGGCAAATTCTCTTGCTCTTGCTGTTCCCCCTACATCAGGGGAAACTACTACTACTTTTTCTAAACCCTTCTCTTTAAAGTAATTTGACAATATGCTTACAGCTTCCAGCTGATCTACGGGGATATCAAAAAATCCCTGGATCTGCCCAGCATGTAAATCCATGGTAAGCACCCTGTTTGCTCCCGCAGAGACCAATAAATTTGCCACTAACTTTGCGGTAATAGGCTCACGAGGCTGGGTCTTCCTCTCCTGTCTGGCATAACCATAATAGGGTATTACCGCAGTAATCCTGCCTGCTGAAGCCCTCTTTAAAGCATCTATCATAATTAATAACTCCATAAGATATTCATTGGCCGGTGGACAAGTAGATTGAATTATAAAAACATCTTCACCCCTTACGCTCTCCTCAATCTTAACCTTGATTTCGCTATCAGGAAATCTGGAAACATCTGCCTCTCCTAAAGAGATATTTAAATATCTACATATCTCCTCTGCTAAACCTTTATTGGAATTACCAGCGAATATTTTTAACACTCTTTTATCGTAGGGTATCAAAATTTTATCATCTCCATCTCTTTAAATTTCTCTTTATAGGATTTTAACTTTTATCTTTCTTCTTTTTCTTTCGCCATCCGGAAATATTCGTTTGTCTGGAACGGGCAATAGCTAAATTGCCTGCAGGCACATCCTTGGTAATAATTGAGCCAGCTCCGGTATAAGAATCTTTCCCTAATTCTACCGGCGCTACCAACGAATTGTTGCTTCCGATAAATACCCCGTCTTTTATAACAGTTCTGTGTTTTTTCTCCCCATCATAATTACAGGTTATAGTTCCTGCTCCAATATTGACTTTTTTACCAATTATGGCATCGCCCAGATAGGTTAGATGAGAGGCCTTGCTGCCTTCACCCATAACAGTTTTTTTCAGCTCTACAAAATTTCCTATCTTTGCTCCCTTTTCCACAACAGTTTCTGGCCGTAAATGGGCATAAGGACCAATATTTGCTCCTTCTTTAACGGTACTGCTTTCTATTATCGAAGCCCAAACTCTAACTCCCTTTCCTATATCAGCATCAATTAGATGAGAGTAAGGTCCGATAAGACAGCTACTTTCAATTTTAGTATCTTTTTCAATAATAGTGAAGGGATAAATAATAGTGTCCTGGCTAATTTTAACTCCCCGCTCTATAAAGGTACTATTAGGATCGACTATAGTTACTCCCTGAAGCATCAAGTTTTGAAGAGTCTCTTGATAAACTTTCCGGGAAGCATCAGTCAGATCTAACCGACTATTTACTCCTAATATTTCTGAATAATCTTTTACTATTATATTGCCTACGGTTAACCCTTCTTTTAACAATATCTCTACTGTATCGGTTAAATAATATTCCCCTTGTTTATTATCCGGGGTAATCTTTTCTAAAGTCTGGAACAGTTTATCCTTGTTAAAACAGTAAATTCCGCTGTTTATTTCGGTTATTTTCTTTCTATCTGCAGATAAATCTACTTCTTCGATTATTCCTTCTATTTTACCTTTTTTATCTCTGATAATCCTGCCATAACCTTTAGGGTTTTTTAATATTGTAGAGACTAAGGTGCAACAAAAATGATTAGTTTGGTGATATTTCAAAAGTTTTGTTAGAGTTTTACCCGTTAAAAAGGGGACATCGCCGGATAAAATCAGCACATCTCCTTTAAAATCAGATAATAATTTTTCGGTTTGTAAAACTGCATGGGCAGTACCTAATTGCTTTTTTTGCTCTACATACTCTATTTTATCACCAACTAATTCTCTTGTCTTATCACTTTTATAGCCAACTATTAGTATCTTTCTTTTTGCTTCGAGTTGATCAACTGTGTCTAATACATAATTTAAAATTGGTTTCCCTGCAAGATTATGAAGGACTTTAGGCAGGCTAGATTTCATTCTCTTGCCTTTACCTGCTGCCATAATAATTACAGCAGTATCTTTCATAATCATACCTCCAATATTTAGTCGTTAGTCGTTAGTGAATAGTCGTTAGTTAAAATACAAGATAAGATAATTGACCAATTTGCCGATTCACCAATTAGAGATAAGAAATACAAAATATAGAATATGAAGTAATTCAATTCTCTGATTGTCCGATTGGTCGATTAAAAACAATACAGATATAAGAATTGGCCAATTGACCAAATATATCAATTAACTGGTTAGCTAGTTAATTGGCTAATTGGTTTAATACAAATTCATCAACTAAATAATGAATCAAAATTAATTTATATGGCTGGGGCGGAAGGGTTCGAACCTTCGAATGCGGGATCCAAATTCCCGTGCCTTACCACTTGGCTACGCCCCAAACCAAGAACTTCTAATCTTGTAACTTACTTAGAATAGACCTTCTTCTTTCTTCTCGTCCTCTTCTTCCGTTGCTGTTTCTTCTACTACTTCTTCTGCTTTAGGTTCTTCTTTAGGTTCTTCTTCTACTTTAGGTTGGGGAACCTCTTCTAATTCCCTATTATAGACATCTAAAACTGCATTTTGAATTTTTTCTCTAATCTCGGTATTTATAGGATGGGCAATATCCTTATGATCTCCATTAGGGAGTCTCTTGCTAGGCATCGCTACAAACATACCCTTAGTACCATCAATAACTCGTAAATCATGCACTACAAAAGAATCATCGAAAGTAATTGATACATAAGCTCTTAACTTTCCTTCTGTTTCTATTTTTCTAAGTCTAACATCTGTAATTTCCACTTAATACACCGCCTTTTTTTATTTTCAATTTTAGTTTTTAAAATTATTACAACTAAGTATATCTCTTATCTGTAGCTGTTTGCTGTATATGTAATCTACCCCTGTTTGATCTGTAACCAAGCCTACTGGCTTAATAAAATAAAGTTGTACTCCTAACTATAACCTCCTAATTATTCATTTTGACTAATTTACTCCAGATTATTCACATAGTTGCTATTACCTCCCTATTTCAGTAAATGTTTAAGTATTTATAAAAAATAAACACAGCAATAATAACTACTGTGTTTCTGGAATAATCTATTCAATTCAATATTTATATTTTCTCTTCTTAATAAATTATATCTGTCTTTGTTTTCTGCAATGTTATTAGTCAGCACTGTCGGTTTCCTGTCTTTTCTGTATGATCTTAGTTGAAAAAATTATAGCATGATAGAATTTTATTGTCAAAAAAAGTAAAACAGTATCGAGTATCGAGCATCAAGTATATAGTAAATAAGAAAAATAGCATAGAGCGTATAGGATATTAGTTGTCCAGTTACCCGGTAGCCAGTTTACCGGTTATAAGATATAAGAATAAGATACATGTAGTACAGGTGTCTCGCCTATTTATAATGTC
>DAOUWX010000305.1 GCA_030666935.1 Atribacterota bacterium
CTAACCCCTTCCGAATGGGAGAAGATGAGAGAACACTCCCGCATAGGATATCGTATGGCTAAAAACATCCCAGATTTTGTCCCTATCGCCCAGGAGATCCTCTATCACCATGAACACTGGGATGGTACTGGTTATCCGGTTGGTCTAAAAGGAGAAAGGATTCCTCTTCTTTCCCGTATCATTTCTATTATCGATGCCTATGATGTGATGCAGTCCCGTCGCCCTTATAAATGTCCCATAAGTAAAACTGAAGCTTTAAAAGAGATTAAAAGGTGTGCCGGTACCCAGTTTGACCCTCAGCTAGTGAAGATATTCTTAAAGATAATAAAAACCTGACAGGGAACGATTATCTAGTATAAAATATTATCCTTTTTTCTCTTTTCTTCATTACTTTCTCGTTCTGTTTCTAATATTGATTTTATAAATAATGTTTGGTTAAATTGTGAAAATAAAGTATTCCTTTTTTACTATACCAAAATTAACTATTGAGTCTATTAGGCAAAGTCTAAAATATAATCCTTGATATTTAAATTATCCTTTGCTATATTAATGTACATAGTGTGCTTTCAAAATAAATAACCATCCTCGGGATAAACACAGAGAAGATATCAAAAGTTATAAAGAATTCATTTTGAAGTATAGGGAATAATATGATAGAATCAGTCTTTATGTACCTGGCATTTTTTATTGCTGCAGGGATAAGTTCTATGATCGGCATAGGTGGCGGAGTACTTTATGTCCCCATTTTATTAGCCTTTGGTTTTCCTTTTTATCAAGCTGCGGCAATTAGTATTTTTATAATAATGGCTCTCTCTGTTTCTGCTTCTGCAGTATATTATCGGGTTCAATTGGTAGATTGGAAATTAGCTTTGATAATCGAACCCTTGACCGCTATTATGTCCCTTGTGGGTGGATATTATTCTTCCTTTATTCAAATTAAGGAATTAAAAATTTTGTTTATTTTGGTTCTGATTGTTTCCGGATATTTTATGATAAAACCGATTAAAGAAATTCAAGATAAATTCATTAATAAGAGGAAATGGGGTTACTGGCAGAGAAAATTTGGAGAAGAAGAGTATTCGGTTAATCTTTTACTTGGACTTCCGATTACTGCTCTGGCTGGTTTAATGGCTGGTTTATTAGGCATAGGAGGGGGAATAATTAAAGTACCTTTAATGGTTTTATTGCTGGGAATTCCTATGAAGATTGCAGTAGGGACCTCATGTTTTATGGTAGGAATAACTGCTTTATTCGGTTTTTGGGGACATTTTTTTGCAGGACATTTTGAACCTAAAATGGCTTTAATTCTAGCTTTAGTAGTTTTTGCCGGGGCTCAAGCCGGCTCTCGGATATCTATAAAAGTAGATAGAATTTTATTGAAAAAAATTTATGCTATATTTCTTTTTCTGATCTCTGCCTGGATGATGGTGAATGTGGTAAAATAATTAATAAAAAGAGGTAATGATTATGAGGGTTATCGGTATAACAGGATATAAGAAAAGTGGTAAAACTACTTTGACGCTAAAACTATCCGATGAATTAACGAAAAAAGGTTATAAAGTAGCAGTAATAAAACATATTAACCAAGACCTTGATCTGGACAATTCGGATACTTCAAAATACAAAGAAGTTCTTACTAAGGTAGCGGCAATTACCCCTAAAGAATCAATATTTTTTCTGAAGAATAAAAAAAATTTGGAAGAAATTATAAAATATTTTGATGTTGATATTATCTTGATAGAAGGCTTTAAAAGGGAAAAAACTTTTCCCAAAATCGTTTGCTTAAGAGAAGAAAGTGAAAAAGCTGAGTTGTTTGATGGATTACAGCTTTGTACAGCTGGTTTTGTTTCTAAGGAGTTAAACTCGAAACTTTGCGACTTTAATATTGTAAATGATGAGGATATAAAAAAGATAGCAGAAATAGTCATTAGTAAATCATTTAGATTACCTAATTTGAATTGCGGGGAATGTGGATATCAAGATTGTTATGGCTTAGCTCAGGAAATTGTTAAAGGAAATAAAACTCTTGATGATTGTCCTTCTTTAGAACCCTCGACCCTAGTGAAAGTAGATGGGAAGGTAGTCCCGATGAATTCCTTTATAGCCAGAATTGTAAAGAATACTATTACCGGACTTTTGTCTCCCCTGAAAGCTTTTACTAAGGGAGATATTGAGATAAAGATAAAACAAAAATAAATTCGTATCTCGTATCTCGTAAAACTGGGTAACCGGTTAGCTGATTTCTTCGGGTAACTAGATAACTAAGCGACTAAATAAACTTGCATTTTGTATTTTTCATTTTAAGCTAACGACTAACGACTAATTTCGTGGAGGTGACTCTTAAATGTCAGTAGTATCAATTAAATCAAAAACAAGTAGTAAGGAAGAGATGAAAGAAGAGAAAATCTATGATGCCATAATAATCGGAGGTGGCCCCGCTGGCTTAACCGCAGGCATCTATCTTAGTCGAGCCAGAATGGGCACTTTATTAATTGAAAAAGCAATGCCCGGAGGGCAGGCAATTCTTACTGAAATTATTGAAAATTATCCTGGCTTTCCCCATGGTATTGCGGGGCCTGAATTAATGCAAAAAATGGAGGAGCAGGCTGTCCGATTTGGCTTAAAAATAGAATACGGAGAAGCAGCAAAAGTTAAGATAAAAGAAAATAAAGAAAATAAGGTAAAAATAGTAAAAATCAATAATCAAGAATATAAAACTCTAACTATTATTCTGGCTTCCGGCGCAGAAGTGAGCAAATTGGAAGTCCCCGGAGAAGAAGAATTA
>DAOUWX010000245.1 GCA_030666935.1 Atribacterota bacterium
AACCGACACGAGCCGTGAGGCTCGCTGGATTTTGAGTCCAGTGCGTCTACCAATTTCGCCACTTCGGCATTTGTGCATCTCTGTTTAAAAATTATAAGTTAAGTGATATTTATTGTCAAGAAAAAATCGAATGAAAGAAGAAAGTTATGACTAACAGGAAAAAATTTATTTTGGTTGACGGACAAGGTTTACTCTACCGTGCTTTTTATGCCTTACCTCAATTAACTACTACTTATGGCCAGGTAGTTAATGCAGTTTACGGGTTTACTATGATATTAATCAGGTTATTAGAGGAAGAGAAACCAGAATATATTGTAATTACTTTTGACACACCTGTTCCAACTTTTAGGCATAAGGAGTTTAAAGAATACAAAGCTCATCGGAAGAAAATGCCCGATGAATTAATTAGCCAAATTCCCCTAATTAGAGAAATTATCAATAATTATAATATTGCCACTTGTTCAAAAGAGGGTTATGAGGCAGATGATGTTATTGGTACTATTGCAAAGGAAGCAGAAAAAAGAAATTGTAACACCACTATTGTGACTGGAGATAAAGATGCTTTTCAGCTCATCTCTCCCCATACTAAAATAATGACTACTATCAGAGGAGTAACCGAGGTTAAAATTTATGATGAAGAAGGAATAAAGAAAAAATACGGAGTAAATCCGGAGAAAATAGTAGATATTTTAGCGTTAAAGGGGGATTCATCTGATAATATTCCAGGTGTTCCGGGTATAGGAGAAAAGACTGCTGTAGCTCTAATTAAAGAATTTGGTAATTTAGAAAATGTTTTGAGCAATACCGGCAGAATTTCTAAAAAATTTTTGGGAGAACAGATAAAGAAATATGAAGACCAGATTAAGATGAGTAAAATGTTGGCTACTATTGTAAGAGAAGTTCCCATAAAGTACGATTTTGATTCTTTTAAAGTTAAATTACCAAATTACGAGGAATTGTGGAAAATATTTAAAAAATTAGAATTTAAAAATCTATTAAAAAAAATTGCTTCTAAAATTAATCATGAAAAAACCAAGTTAAAATTCGATTTGATTGACACTGAAGAAAAATTAGAGGAATTGACTAATAAAATTATAAAAAGGAAATATCTTTCTTTCTATTTGGTAGCTTCTTCAGACAATGCTATTTCTTCAAAAATTTTAGGAATTGCACTCAGTTTAAAAGATAATGAAAATTATTATATCCCGTTATTTGTTTTAAATTTAATAGAAAATTCCAAATGTCTTTCTCTCGAATTAGTTTTAAGTAAATTAGGTCCATGTTTTGAAAACCAAGGAATTATTAAAATATGCCATAATCTTAAATTTAATTTCATAGTACTTTGTAGGCATAAAGTTGAAATAGAAGGAAAAAATTTTGATACTATGATTGCTGCTTATTTGTTAAATCCTTCAAGTGAGAATTATAACTTAAGAAATATATTTTGGGAATACTTAAAATATTTAAAAAATAACGAAAATATAGAAGGCAAACAAAATGCAATTATGAGCATAGAAAATGCTTGCGAGAAAGCTAAAAATATATTGAAATTAAAAGATATTTTAGAAGAAAAAATGGAAGATAAAAATTTAATTTCATTATTTAGAAAAATAGAAATACCTTTAGTAAAAATATTAGGAAACATGGAAATCAATGGCATTAAAGTGAATATTGATTTTTTAAAAGAGATGTTCCAACAAGTAAATACCCGTCTTGGAGAGTTAAAAAAAACTATTTATAATTTATCTGGAACGGAATTTAATATTAATTCTCCTAAACAGTTAAGCGTTGTACTTTTC
This sequence comes from Atribacterota bacterium, assembly GCA_030666935.1. Classification (GTDB taxonomy): domain Bacteria; phylum Atribacterota; class Phoenicimicrobiia; order Phoenicimicrobiales; family Phoenicimicrobiaceae; genus Sediminicultor. Next base: position 1,800 of record DAOUWX010000245.1, read on the forward strand.
GAAAGATTAAAATTACCGGTAATAAAAAAAACAAAAACCGGATATTCTACCAATGCGGATGTACTTAATACTTTAGCTCCCCAGCACAAAGTTGTGTCTTTCATTCTGGAATATAGAGAATTGGAAAAGCTGAAGAATACTTATATCGATAAATTACCCTCCTTGGTTAATGGTAAAACCAATAGGATACATACCTCCTTTCATCAAACTGTTACTTCCACCGGAAGATTAAGCAGTAGTGAACCTAATCTTCAAAATATTCCTGTTAGAACCGAAATGGGGAGAGAAATTAGAAAAGCTTTTATTACAGAGGAAGGATTTGTGCTACTATCCGCAGATTACTCTCAGATAGAGTTGCGTATTTTAGCTCATCTTTCCCGGGATAAAAGTTTGCTTAATGCTTTTAAAAATGATGAAGATATTCACTCTCATACTGCCTCGGGAATATTTAACCTTGATCAAAATATAATTAGCGAGCAGATGAGAAGAATGGCCAAGGTAATTAATTTTGGTATTATTTATGGAATGAGCAGTTATGGGTTAGCACGCAATTTAGGGGTAGGGAGAGAAGAAGCCGAAAGATATATTAATAATTATTTTTTTAGATATCAAGGTGTAAAAAGATATATTGAGAAGGAGAAAGAGGAAGCTCGGAAGAAGGGCTATGTATTAACTCTATTAAATCGAAGGAGATATTTAGAAGGCATAAACAGTAAGGATAAAAATATCCGCGAATTTAATGAAAGAATTGCTATTAACGCTCCGATTCAAGGAAGCGCAGCTAATTTAATAAAATTAGCTATGATCAAAATAGATGAATCTTTTAAAAAAGAACGATTTAAAAGTAGATTGCTACTCCAAATACATGATGAATTAATATTTGAGATTTACCAGCCAGAGTTAGAAAAAGTCAAATCTATCATTAAGGAGATTATGGAACATAGTTTAGAAATTTCTGTTCCTATAAAAGTAAATTTGAAGACAGGTAATAATTGGGCAGAATTAAATTAGTGAATAGTCGTTAGTGAATAGTGAATAGTATTAAAAAGATTAAGAAAATAAGTAAAGTATAAATTATAATATGAAAATAAAAAATTATAAAGATTTAGATATATGGAAAAGAAGCATAGGAGTAGTTGAAAATATATACAAAATAACTAAAAATTTTCCTAAGGAAGAAATGTACGGATTGACCAGTCAGCTAAGAAGGTCAGCTGTTTCAATTCCTTCAAACATTGCAGAAGGATTTGCAAGGTTCTCTAATAAAGAATATAAACACTTCCTATTTATTTCTCTGGGAAGTTGCGCTGAACTTTCAACTCAAATTATTATTGCTTTACGACTGGGATACCTTGAAAGAAGGGAAGCTGAAGAATTATTAAATGAAATTGATGAAATTAGTAAGATGACCATGGGTTTAGTTAAGAAACTAAATTCTAGCTAACGACTATGCACTATTCACTAACGACTATTAGAGGAGGCGTTATTAAATTGATTGTTGGTCTCACAGGTGGGATTGTAGGCGGTAAGAGTACAGT
>DAOUWX010000404.1 GCA_030666935.1 Atribacterota bacterium
GCCCCGGAGTTTCAGGTGGAAGTAAGCCAGGATGAGTTTGAAAGGCCGGAGATTCAACTATATAAAAGTCTGCAAAATATTCAGATAAATAAAAAATTTGTTTTATGGTTTTCACTGATTATTGCGCTATTTATGGGATTCTCCGAAAGTTCCAGCTGGGAGAAAATCTTAATTTATTTTAACCGGACCTCATTTGGAGTATCTGACCCCATCTTCAATCGGGATATCGGTTTTTATATGTTCAGTCTGCCTTTCTGGGAATTTGTCAGAAACTGGCTATCCTTTGCTCTTAGCATTATTGCTGTTGTAGTGGCTGCTATTTATATTATTAAAAGAGCGGTAAAATATGAATATAAAAAACTCATTATTGAAACCCCGGTCAAGGTTCATCTTTCCTTGCTTATCGGTTTCATATTAATTTTAAAGTCCTGGCAGTATTGGCTGAGTACCTTTAAGATTCTCTACTCTACCCGTGCGGTTATCTTCGGAGCAGGATATGCTGATACCCATGCCACTTTATTTGCCTTGAGAGTTTTAATGGTTTTAGCTTTGGTTTGCGCGGCACTGTTTTTTGTAACTGCCAGGAAAGAAAATTGGAAATTACCAGCTTTGGGATTGGCGGTGTTGGTTGGTGCCTCTATCTTGTTGGGGGGAATTTATCCCGAGATTATGCAAAGGGCAGTAGTCTTACCTAATGAGGGCACCAAGGAGAGACCTTATATATTAAATAATATTGAAGCTACCCGGGTTGCGTATGGTTTAGATAAGATTAAGGAGGAAGAATTTCCGGTAAAGGAAGAGATAAGTTTCGAGGATATTGAAAAAAATGATGAGACTATTAGAAATATCCGACTCTGGGATTGGAGACCTATAAAACAGACTCTAAAACAGATTCAGGCCATCAGGTTATATTATGATTTTAATAGTGTAGATGTGGACCGTTATTATTTCAACGGAAACTATCAACAGGTGATGGTCTCTCCCCGGGAATTAGATAAAAATAAGATACCGGAACAGGCCAGGACCTGGGTAAATGAGGTATTAACTTATACTCATGGCTATGGGGTAGTGGTAAATCCGGTTAATAAGATTAGCGGAGAAGGCCTTCCCGAACTGTTGATTAAAGATATTCCTCCGGTTTCCAGCGTAAATCTGGATATTACAAGACCGGAAATTTATTATGGAGAGATAACTAAAGGTTATGTAATTGTGAAGACCAAAGCCAAAGAATTTGATTATCCTAAAGGAGATGAGAATGTTTACAGTACCTATGCAGGTAATGGCGGGATTGCAGTCTCTTCTCTGTGGAGAAGAATTCTATTTTCTATAAAATATTCTAATATGCAGATTTTACTCACCACTAATTTTACTCCCGAGAGTCGAATTATGATAAATCGCAATATTCAGGAGAGAGTCAATAAGGTAGCTCCTTTCCTGGGTTATGATAGAGATCCTTATATGGTAATTTCCAAAGAAGGGAAATTGTTCTGGATACAGGATGCTTATAGCATATCCAGTAATTATCCTTACTCTACTCCTGTTGCAGGGGGTTACTTCAATTATATAAGAAATTCGGTCAAGGTGGTAATTGATGCCTACAATGGGACAATGGATTTTTATATTATAGATCAAAAGGACCCTGTAGTTAAAGTATATCAAAATATATTCCCACAACTGTTTAAGAACATTGACCAGATGCCTGAGGATTTAAAAGAGCATATCCGTTATCCTAAGGACCTCTTTCAGGTACAGGCTGAGCTTTATTCTACTTACCATATGATGGACC
>DAOUWX010000144.1 GCA_030666935.1 Atribacterota bacterium
AACAAAGAACATTAGATTAATTGGTGTATTACTAATTATTTTATTAGTCATATTGGGTGTTTCAGGTTGTAGTGGTAATAGCAGCGCTAATAGCGAGAGATACGGCGTTAATATTACCGAAAAAAAAGTTGTCAGTGTAAAAGATATTTATTCTAATCCAAATGAATATCTTAACCAAACAATCAGATTGGAGGGGGAGATTGTCCGAGAATGCTCCTCAGGATGTTGGTTCTTCTTAGAAGATAAGACAGGTACAATTTATGTAGACATTAATCCTTCGGGTCTCAGTATTCCTCCAAAAGTGGGGAAAAGGGTAGTTGTGGAAGGTGTACCGGAGAATAAAAATGGAAGAATAAGTATTGTTGGAAAAGGAGTTGAGTTTTAATGAAATTTTTTATTTTGGCTTATAAAAATTTGAAACGGAGAAAATCTCGCTCTTTTTTAACTATTGGCGGAGTAGCAGTAGCGGTAGCAGTTTTAGTCGCTCTTTTAGGTTTTAATGCCGGGTATCAAGAGGCACTAACCTCTGATGTCGATAAAATGGGATATCAAGTTGTTGTAACTGCCAAAGGTTGTCCTTATGAGGCAGCAACCATGATACTTAATGGAGAAGCAGGTCTTAGGTTTATAGATGAGGATATCTATAAACAAATAACCAGCGATCCTGATATTGACAAGATTACGCCTCTTCTTGCTCAGTTAGCCTATGATTCGGAAAAACAAGATGGCAGAGGTGGTTTTATCAATTATTTAGGAGTCGAGAAAAGCTATATTGAACTTAAGCCAAATGTTGAGTTTAAATCCGGAGGATGGTTCTCAGGCGAAAATACCAATGAAGTAATTTTGGGATACGAAGCAGCAGAATCAGAACAAAAGTCAGTTGGAGATAAAATTTTTATCCCGGATAAAGATATTACTTTAACTATTGTAGGCATCTTTGAAAGAACAGCTACTCAGGAAGATGGGACAGTATTTTTACCTCTAAAAACAACTCAAAGAATCTTTGATGTAGAAGGTAAACTGACAGGTATCGGGATTAAACTGAAGCAGATTGAAAAAATTTCAGAATTTGAAGAGAGACTTTATCCGATTGCCAGCATTCAAGTAATAAGTATGAATCAGGTTAAAGGGACAATTTTAAATCTGGTAAATTCAGCAAAAATATTGATTATGTCCGTTGCTTTCATCGCAATATTTGTAGCTATTATTGGGGTTATCAATACCATATTAATGAGCGTCTTTGAACGAACACGAGAAATAGGTATTATGAAGGCAATAGGAGCCTCAAGGTTAGATATTTTTCAACTCATCTGGATGGAAACACTTATTGTTTGTACCTTAGGAGGTATTTTTGGTTCAGCTATTGCGATTTTTGGTGGAAATTTGATCGAACTTTTAGTGAGAAATGTAATGCCTTATACCCCAAGTGGTAAATTACTTTTAATTACTTCAGATCTTTTACTTTTTTCTTTTCTGGGAGTAATAGTTGTAGGAATAATTTCCGGAGTGTATCCCGCATTTAAAGCGGCTTCGATGAGACCCATAGAAGTAATAAGGAGTGGAGAATAATGAGAGAGTTGGCTGTAAAAGTAAGCAAGCTAAAGAAGGAATATTCTTCTGCATCCCAAAAAATAATAGCCTTGAAGGAGATTGATCTCAAAATAGAAAAAGGTGAATTTGTCACTATAATGGGGCCTTCAGGAGCAGGAAAGACTACCTTCCTAAATTTAGTTGGATGTTTAGACAGACCTACCTCAGGTAAATTAGATATTTTAGGATGTGACCCTACCGAGTTTAATGAAGAAAAACTTAGCCGTATTAGAGTCGAGGAAATTGGGTTTATATTTGAGGATTTTTTCTTAATTTCATTTTTAAATGCATTGGAAAATGTTCAATTACCTCTGATTTTTGCCCGAAATTATATAAATAATGATAGATCAAGAGATCTCTTGAAAAGAGTCGGGTTAGATCATAGATTAACTCATTTTCCTAATGAATTAAGCGGAGGAGAATTACAGAGAGTAGCGGTGGCCAGGGCTTTAGCTAATAATCCTGAGATTCTTCTTGCCGATGAGCCAACAGGCAATTTAGACACCAAGAATGCACAAGGACTTTTTAGTCTTTTTCGAAATCTCAATAGGGAAGAGGGTTTAACCATTGTGGTTGCTACTCATAATATTAAATTAGGTTATTCAACAGATAGAGTTATTCATTTAAATGATGGAAAAATAGAAAAGGACGAAAGGTTGGGAAAACAAGATGGAAGATAAAGTAATTCTGGAAGCAAAAAAATTAAAAAAATACTATAGACGTGGTTCTGAAATTGTTAGGGCACTCGATGGGGTAGATTTTAAAATTAAAGAGAGCGAAATTGTATCAATTGTTGGCCCTTCCGGTTCAGGAAAAACCACTTTAATGAACTTGATCGGCTGCCTTGATAAGGCTACAGAGGGAGTTTTAAAGATTGGCAACACTAATGTTATTTCTCTTGGTGAAAATGATTTAATAAAAATTAGAAGGGAAAATATTGGTTTTGTCTTCCAGAGGTTTTACTTAATCCCTACCTTAACTGTTAGAGAAAACTTAGAATTACCTTTAATTTTTGCAAATAAAAGCGTAAACACGAAAAAAATATTAGATTTGCTAAAAGAAGTGAATCTTGAAGATAAAGAAGGAATTCAGGTAAAACATTTATCCGGTGGAGATAAACAGAGGGCAGGTATTGCCCGAGCTTTAGTTAATGATCCCAAGATACTTGTTGCTGATGAACCTACTGGTAAATTAGAGACAAAAGTTGGAGAGCAAATTTTAAAACTTTTTAAGAGTTTGAGCGAAAAAAGCCTGGCTATAGTTATTGCTACTCATGATTTGGAATTAGCTCAGGCTACTCAAAGGATAATCCATCTCCAGGATGGAAAGGTTATCCCTAAAGAAAAATCTGATCTATATTATTGATATAGATTTATTTTTGAAAAAAGATGAAAGGAGGTGAAGACAATGCCTAAAAATATAATAATATTTATTCTTATAGTAGTGGTAATTATATTGGGGAGCGTTTTGGTATTTAGTAATATTCAAAATAATCCTTCTAATACTATCCAAAATAATTCTGGGCCTCAACCAAGGATTTTAGTTTCAGAAGAAGAATGGGATTTTGGGAAGGTGACCCAAGGCGAAAAGCCCACTCATATTTTTATTGTAAAAAATGAGGGAGAAGGAGATCAAATCATTGAGAGCTTGAAAGAATCTTGTGTCTGCATAGAGGTTTCAATTTCTACTACCCGCATTCAACCGGGAGAATCAGCAGAACTTAAAGTGACCTATGATACTACTGATTATGTGGGAAAAGATGAAAAACATCTCCATATTTATTCAAATGATCCTCAGGTACCGGAAAAAAGAATTAATTTATATGTTGAAATAGAGGAGTTAGAAATACCTTATTTAGAGGATTAAATTAAGTAATGAATATACTAATCGAATTTTTCATTGTATTTAAAGGATATCTTGTTGAAGTATTGCCATTCTTGATTGTAGGATTTGTTTTAAGTGGCTTGATTCATGAATTCGTTCCGGCGAAATTAGTGGAAAGACATCTTGGAGGAAAAGGCTTAAAACCCATTCTTTATACTACCCTTGCCGGGACAATTCTTCCGGTTTGTTGTATAGGTTCGCTTCCGATAGCACTAAGCCTGCACCAAAAAGGGGCAAGGCTTGGACCTGTTTTAGCTTTTTTGGTAGCTACTCCCGCTACTTCTATAACTGCCCTTTTGGTTTGTTACGGCCTTTTAGGTTTAAAGTTTACGGTGTTCATATTTTTTGCTGTAATTTTGATGGGATTAATTATGGGTATCGTGGGTAATGTAATTAAGCTAAAAACAATAGAAAGTACAAAAAATACTTTATCTTGTAAGGAAAACAATTTTGCAATAGATCCCATCTGTGGAATGAATGTGGACGCGTGCAGAGGATTAAAAACAGAGTACCAAGGCGAATATTATTATTTTTGTTCACCTCATTGTCAGACGACTTTTGAAAAAGAGCCGGAGAAATATATTAGTAGTGATAATTCTAAAGACCGGATAAAGAATATATTAATATCTGTGATTAGATATATTTTTTTAGATATGGTTAAGAAGATCGGACCAGAAATATTTTTAGGATTAGTATTGGCGGCATTAGTGTCCACAATTGCTCCGGTGGGGGAATTCGTAGCGGATTACTTTAGTGGTGGTCTTGGTTATCTATTCAGTCTTGTCTTTGGTTTGGCAATGTATATCTGTTCCACTGCCAGTGTGCCTTTAGTTCATGCTTTTATTTCCCAGGGCATGAATGTCGGTTCGGGGATGGTGTTGCTCATAGCAGGACCGGTCACCAGCTGGGGGACTATTTTAGTCCTAAGAAAGTCTTTTGGCGATAAAACATTAATTTTATATTTAACCATTATCAGCATTTTAGCCCTCTCTTTTGGATATATTTTTTATTTAATTTAGTTTATGATAAGATGTAAATTATAAAAGGGGACATGTATTATGCAGGAATTTTTAATAGAAATGTTAGAATGCCCCTCCTGTCATGGGGAATTAAATTGGAAAATTACCCAGCATCAGGGGGATAGGATTGAAGAAGCAGAAGTAAATTGTAAAAAGTGTGGTACTACTTATCCGGTTAAAGAGGGAATTGGTCTTTTTCTAACTCCTGATTCACCCCGCAATGATCTTTGGGAACAGCTTGATAGTCAATTAATTCAATACCTTCGTAAAAATCCTCAGATCGAAAATAAATTAATGAACACACCATTAAATAATTTAAACCCTGCTGATCAATTCTTTAGAGCGCAGATTTTAGAAGAACGAGGGGAGTTCGCCCAGGCCAAAGCAATAGCAAATTTAGCTTATTCTAAATTATACGCTCCGGAATATCTGAAATGCAATAATGCTCAAATTAATTACCTTATCGCGCAGCTCTCTATTTTTGAAGGTCCAATTATTGATCTTGCTTCCGGAAGGGGTGATTTAGCAGAATTACTTATACGTAAACTTAAACAATCAATTGTTTTTACTGACTTTAGCCTCCAAATATTACGTCGTAACCGTCGATGGTTAGAATTTTTCGGATTATATGATTGGGTTAGTTTGTTAGCTTTTGATGTTCGACATTCGCCTTTTAAAGATGGAGCAATTAAAGTGATGACTACAAATTTAGGTCTTATCAATATAGAAGAACCTGGAAATCTCCTGATTGAATTAAAGAGAATTGTTTCCGG
>DAOUWX010000091.1 GCA_030666935.1 Atribacterota bacterium
AATTCTTCAAAATCCTCATATTCGGTAATAAAACTGTTCTTCCATAACCAAACTTTAATAAATTGAGCAAAATTAGAATAGACCAGACGTTTTTTTAGGTCTTCCAAGTTTTTAATTAATTTATTATTCCCTTGTCTTTGGATAAAACCAAATAAAATTTCCAGAGGAATTGCTCCTTCTAAGTGAAGGTGCAGTTCGATTTTGGGAATTTCTCCTATAAATTTTTCTAATCCGTCTGAAAGCTCTATCATATTAAGAATTCATATACTTCTCCCTTTCAATCTTTCGCAAATCTGCTTCTCCCAGACCAAAGTAATGCCCAATTTCATGAACAACCACCCTTCTAACAGATTCTTTTATTTCATCTTTGTTTCTACAGCGTACCTCTATAGGCTTTTTAAAGATAATAATTTTATCGGGCATGACATTTCTATACCAGATACCTCTTCTGGTATAAGGGATTCCCCGATAAAGACCTAAAAGGCCATAGGGTGATTTAATCTTCATCTCCATCAGGAGTTCCTGGGAAGGCAAGCTTTCAATTACTACAACAATGTTTTCCATCTTTTCTTTAAATTTTTTAGGAAGGCTTCTTATTGCCTCTGATACTAATTCTTCAAATTCTTCTTCGGTAACTTTCATTTTATTTTACTATCTCTTCTTTCAAATTCTTTATAAATTCTTTCACTTTCTGCATATATTGGTCCCTTGCCACTTCTCGTGAGGTCAGTGCAAGTAAAGCAATCGGGATCTTTTGACTAAGGTTTTTCATATCGGTAAATACTTTCTCAGCATCTGAACCTAATCGGGTACAGAAAAAAGCTACTTTTTTAAATTCTTCTTTATATAAAAAAAGATAGGTTCTGGTAGGAGTAGAAATATTAGAAGACCAGATAGGGGTTCCGATAATAACCAGATCGTATAAAGAAGGATTGTTTTTTATCTCCTTAATTGCGGTTAATCTTCTCAAGTTAGCATCACTCCCGGCACTTAAGAATCCTACAATTCCTTCCCTATTTTTAATATCAAAAATCTCTTCCTTATCACACTTTAAGATTTCTGAAATAGCTTCGGCTATTTTTTTAGTTTTGCCGCTTCTCGAATAAAATATTACTAATATTTTCATTGAAGACCTCCAACTTGTCACTCTTGTCATTTTGAGAAGTTTTTTAGATATTATAGAAACTACCTCAGCTTGCTCAAAAAATTTCTAATTATCTTTACCTTGTTGCATCAGATTTTGCATCATCTCCTGCATATTTGGACCTGATACTTCTACTTTATTCACATCAAATAGGTCATCAGACAATCCCTTATTTATCTCTAAAGATTTAGTTAAAACGGTCATCGTCTGCACTTCATTTATAAACACTTCAATTTTATAAGGCAATTCCCAACTGTCTTTGGTTTTTCTGAAATCGGAAAATGTAGTACGAACCTTATTTCCATCACTGCTATCCCCTTCAGCTTGTACTAAAAATAATCTATCTTTATCCACCCATATTCTTTTATAGGGAGATTCTCTCTCTATCTCTAATTCCAGGAGATAGCATTCTCTGCCTCCAATCTTCTCTACTCCTACATACTTCGTTTTATCGGAAATAAATTTCCACCAATTCATCCCCGTTTGATAATGCATTTGCTCCTCTGCTTGTACATCAGTAAGTTTTTTCTTTCCGACAAAGGGTGATATCATCCAGGTATCCTGGCCATCGAAAATAACAACCACCAGCATACTGCCCATTCCTGCTGGCATACCTTCAGCTTCAGGAAATTGTATCAAAGTTTCTGATCTGGATTTTTCTCCTTTGGTAAACAATTTCATCTCTGAAGTTATTTCTCCTTCGGGCGTATATATCTTTGCGTCAAAAACCATAGCCATGTCCTTAAAATCCTGATTAAAGTTTTTATAATTACTCTCTGCCTTTCTAAGTATGTCTGATAAACTTTGAGAAAAACCCTGACCTATCGCTGAAAATAAAATTACACTTACCACTAATAAAATAACCGACCATTTAACTTTGTTCCTTTTCATTTTTGATTTTTTCTCCTTTTATTTTTATTATTATTTTACTAATCATTCCACTAAAACTCAAATAATTCCGTTTCGTTTATTATATCCTTGCCAATAACGACTGAAACTCCATCCCAAATTTACCGAAGGAAGACGATCTAATTTAGAACCCCAATTTTCAACTATGACTCGGGCTCGGATAAAATATTCATTAATCTGTTTTTGATTTAATGTGCTTAAACTGTTTTCGATAGAAGAAATTATTTCTTCCTCATAATTAATTATTAAAGGCTGGATTTCAACTTGTGCAGAATTAAAATTTAGTAAAGCCTTTCGATGAAAACGCTCACTCTCCCACCAATAAGATTTTGAATTATAATTTTCATTCCCCTCGCTATACTCACCAGGAACAGAGGTATCGGGAGAAAAGACGGGGAAAAAGGGACTTATGCAAGGGTTGGAAGCTCCGGTAGTATAAAAGAATTGCCCACCCTCACCAATTTTTGTTACCAGGGAACAAACTGTTTGGGTTCGGCGAAATAGTTTGTCTGCTGCGTGTAGGCACAAGGTGGTACCAGGACCTCGGTTAGGAGTCCACTGAGAATTATCCCCATGATCTCGTAAAATATTTATAAAATCTTTGGTATCCAACCTCTTCTTCCTCTGTGAAAGCAAAGCTCGGGAACGTTTCTCCCGCTCAGTCCCCTTGGCGGCCCAGGTCATAAATTTAGCGGAATAACATTTTCGAAAATTAAAATCTTCTCTTTTTTTACAGTAACCTTTTTTAATTGCATTCTCTATTAATCCTTCAGAGCAAGAATCATAATCTTTCTGTAAAGATATTAAATTAGATATACTCCAAACATCCTTAATTTTCTTCCAGGCCCACCAGGTTTTCACTGTTTCTAATACATAGGCTTCTTTCTTATCGGCAATTAAAAAACTATTCATATATTTTAATTTAAATCGATAACCACAATTACCTCCCTGTCCATGCTTTTCCAATAATTCAATAATGACATCCAATGCTTGTCGGGCAGTTCGGCTTCTTTCGAGGGCTAAGCGAACTAAATCCATACCGGTTAGACCTATCTTATTCGGCTTTTCTTTGGTAAATATTGCCTCATTACCAATAACCACCCCATATTCGTTAGCTCCCATCTCTGCACCAAACATCCAAAAAGGTTGACAGAGTAATACCCGGGCGGTTTCTGAAACCTGGGGGATAGTCAAATAGGCACATTGAATAGTTTCGTTTGGTTCATGCTTTTTGCGGGGAAATATAAGGATATTTTGGGCTTCATCAGGTTCTCGATCACTATTTTTCCCAAAAAGGGTAAAGCCTTCTTCAGTTGCGGAACCTAAGGCTACTATAGTATCGCACATAATCACACTCCTTTTCTGTTTATAATGTTGGAGAGAGTAAATAAATTAGTCTCTAGTATTTAGCTAGCGTAGAGCGTACAGCGTTTAGCGTATAGTATAAATCAATAAACTAAAACATAAAGCTAAAAAACGAAAAACTAATCACTAAAAATAAGCTTTTATCTTGCAACTTGCAACCGCTATTTTTACTGGCCAACTGGGTAACTGGGTAACCGACTGACTAATCTTTATCCTAACTAGTTAACTAACTAACGAATCAAGAAATCAATTGCATTTAAACTTTTCTCTTATTTTTTCTTTCTTACATTTATTAATATTTTTTAAATCCTGCTTCGGTAATTTTAATTCATTCTTTAAACTCTGAATCATTCTGTTGTTTTCTGTTTCAGGATTTACTGCATAAATAATCCACTTGCCCTCTCGCCGATTAACAACAAGGCCTGCTTCTTTTAAAATCCTAACACTGTGCGAAATTCTCGATTGTTCCATATTTAATATATTTACCAATTCACAGACACACAATTCACCTTGCAGTAGAAGCAAATAAATACGTAAACGAGTTTCATCAGATAAAGCTTTAAACATCTTTATGGCTGCTTCCATTGTAGTATACTCCTTTATATATGATGATATTACATTATTGCTTTAAAAATATTTATCCTCTATGCCTTATTTTTTCTAAATTAAAATTTTTATTAATCTCAGTGAAACAATTTGCTATTTATTAATTACAATGGGGATGGCAACAGTTAAGTAAAGAAATTCTTTTATTTCCTCTTCCTGTATTTTATCTGAGATTTTGTCTTTTAATAATATTACCTGTAGATTTTCTTTTTCTCCTGAGTTTAACTCAATTTCAGATACTAAAGGGATAAGGTAATCTGCTGAGGTTTTTATAGAAGTAATTTTTATCCCCTCTTCTCCTGAATTTTCCAGAATAAACCTTCCTATGGTTTCGCCTTCAGAATCAGTGGTTAAATTAAAACTGGTTCCTACCGGAGAAATACTTACTGTGGGAGTGGGCTTCTCTTTTATATAGCCATCAATACGTAGAGAAAAAGCCTTTCTTCGAGGATCATTACAATATATGCGCACGCTTTCCCTTACCTCACCTAACTCATGTTGGCTGGAATCATAGGTAAAAGTTACTTCCTGTTTTTCTCCCGGAAGAATTGTTAGGGGCATTTCTGTATCGTATTTGATGTATTCAGAGGCGTCTATCTTATCAATTATCAGATCCAGCTCTCCCTTATTTTCAATAGTAAAAGTAAAGGTGGGCAGATTCCCTTGGGAAATCAAGCCTAAATCCCATTGAGAACTAGAAAGGAAAGCCTTGGGAGAGGGAATAGGTTCTACTTCAGTAATTACTGTAATCTTTGTCTTGGGGAGCTGGGGGTCGTTGGATTCGATATAGATATCCTTTTTGACCAGACCATTATACCCGGTAGGATTAAAAGTGACCTTTAGTTCAGCTGATTTTCCCGGCTGTATATTATCAGAGGAGAGCATGGTGGCAGCACAACCGCAGGAAGACCGTACTCGGCTGATAATCAGTTCTTCTTTCCCGGTATTTTTTATGGTAAAAATATGAACCGGCCTTTCGTCTTCTTTTATCTTTCCAAAATCCCATTCTTCTTCGGAAATAGAAATAGTAGGTGGCTGGGAAGATTTGTTTTGAATATTATAAAATATTAAAAAAGCTCCTACTATAACTACCATACTTATTAAGATGATAATAATTTTGTTTTTACGAACCATAACTTTCTCCTTTGTTATATAAATTAATTAATTCACCAATTGGTTAATTTGCCAATTAAATTAGTCGTTAGTATTAAATATAGGTTATCAGTTGACAGTTTTCGGTTATCGGTTTTAATTCATTGGTTATCAGTTTATGTATTATCTATCATTGCCAGCTCCGATTTATCGGAGCGCGGTAATCTCGGGTTGAGATTGCTTCGTCGTGTTGCTCCTCGCAATGACAAATACAAAAAAACGTGCAACTTGTAACTTTTTCTTCTCTTTACTATATACCCGATACTCGATACTATATACTATTCTATGTAGGCTGCCTGTAAAATCTCTTTGGTTTGACTATCCGGTGCCTGGACAAAGATAACTCCGTGGACATTATCGGTTTCCCAATTAAAACCCTCAATAGTGAAAGAAAAATCAACAATGTTTCCGGGGGCAAAAGAAGTAATCTCAACTTTCTGTTCTTCAAAAATATCAAATACTGAATATGTTAAATTTTCTGTTTGCCGTTCTTTAAAAATCATTCCGTTTATCTCTAAATTATTTAAAGTAGAGGTGCTTACATTTTCTATAGTACCGGTAATGGTGGTGGTATTTGAATCACTATTTCTGGAATCTACAGTAATTATAATTTTTGCACCTTTGGCTAATTCAATATCAATTTTGCTCTTTAAGGTTGAGTAGTTAGAAGAACCATGGATTCTATCGTTTAATCCATTAAATAAAATATTGGGCACACTTCTATCTGCACTATCCGGAAAATACCATTTATATCGGTTAGAAATTTCCGTAGTAGAATAATCTCCCCAACCAGCTTCCTCTACCAGTACTAACTGTTCATAACCATATTCATCTACTAGTTGTTCTAATATTGGTTTAACGACTTCACAGGAAGGACAACCTGCAGCCATATAGAGTTCAATTATCGCAACTCGATCAGCTGGCTCTGGTTCTCCTTCTGCTGGCGTAGTAGGGAGACAACCGGTAAATAAGCACGCCATTAGTCCTATTATTGTTAATCCTAATAATAATTTCTTCATATTATCCTTCTCCTTATTAAAGTATTTTTTTTATTACCTATTTAATACCCGGGCGGCGGCGGACATACTCCACCATTACAACCATTATCCTCTTTAGTCTCTTTTTTGGGAGCTCCCTTTTCCTGAGCAGCTAAAAAATAAGTAAGATATTGGAACATCAAATTTTGTTGTTTGGAAATTATTCCTGGATATACTCTTTTTACTACCAGGTTTTTAGCCAAGAAGATAGTAGTGGGTAAAACTTCAATATTGTAAAGATTACTCACTTCCTCCTGACTGTCTAATAATATGGTGAAAGATATTTTTTTATTAGTCCAAAACTCTTTAATCTGGGTTATATCTTCTTCTTTTAGGTCTTTACGGGTATTTATCATAATCACCTGGTATTTCTCTTCGGTGATATGTTGTTCAAAATACTCAGCCAACTCTTCTATCCCGCATATTGAATCCTCACTCTCATTATTACAAAAGTAAAGAATAAGGAGTTTTTGTTTCTCTTTGTAATCTGCTAAATTAAAGGTTTCTCCATCTATAGTCTTAAGGGTGAAGATGGGGGCAGGGAAACCTTTTCTAAAAGACGAAGAAAAGGCAGACGAGCAAAAAGAAACCAAAAAAGCAATTATTAATAGAACAGTTAAAAAATTATTCTTTTTATTCCTTAACCGAAAAATCATTTTAAAACACCTCTCTTTTTAATTCGCCAATTAAATTAGTCGTCAGTGAATAGTGAATAGTCGTTAGTATTTAGTTAGCGTAGAGCGTACAGCGTTTAGCGTATAGGTGCGGGCTGCAAATGTAAGTAAAATACAATTAAGCAATTCGCCAATCAAGATAAAGATTAAGATCGATTCACCAATTGACCAATTAAATTA
>DAOUWX010000184.1 GCA_030666935.1 Atribacterota bacterium
GAGTTATATCCTGCTCCAACACCAAATCTCCCAGTATTTTTCTCAATTACTTTTACAACTAAGACTATTGAGTCTTCCTCTGCACCCGGTTCCAATTTCATACTTACATCTTCGAAAAATCCTAAGTTATAAATTTTCTGTAAAGATTTTTTTACAGTCTCAAAGTTAAAGAGGTCGCCGGGTTCAATATTAATTTCTCGGGTAATCACCTTTTCTTTGGTCTTGTCATTACCTTCAATTACTACCTTCTCCAGTCGGCCTTCAGAAATATTTATCCATAGTTTTCCTTTTTCATCAAAATCAATATCTTTGATATTAATTAAAAGGTACCCACGGTCTTTGTATAGTTGAGAAATACGATCAAGGTCGTTCCTTAATATCTTCTGGCAAAAAATTTGCCCTTCCTGTAAAACCATTACTTCTCGCATCTCTTCCCCAGAAATTATAGTATTTCCTTCAATACTAATCTCTTTAATGGGTAAATTCTCCACTACTAAAAAGACTACTTTGTAACCATCTCTAAATGACTCTAATTTTATCTTTACATCTTTGAAATAACCTAGATCAAATACTGCTTTCATATCTTTTTCTATATTTTCTTTGGAAAACACATCTCCCAGATTAGAGGCGATTTGGGAAATTATTAAATCTAAAGAAATGCTTTCATTCCCCTGTACCACTATAGCAGTTATCTTCCCTTGATTATTGGCCTGTGCCTGAACTACACTTAAACTCCCCAAAATAAATATTAAAGTTAAAATTCCCAATACAAGTATCTTGCTCCATCTGTTCTTTCTCACTTTTTGTTCCTCCCTCTGAATATTTTTAATATCTTATTAAAATTCATATTGTAATTCAAATTTTAATTCAAATTCATTATCTTGTGAATCTAATGAACCTATTTGAGTACTTAAAGTCAGGTCATTTTTAAGTTTATATTCTAATTCCAAATCACCTATTTCCATTTCAAATAAAGGCGCAGAATAGGATAAATAAAAATTTTCTGAAAAATATTTTCCTATTTTAAGAGCTAAAGCTTCTAAGGCAAAACCAGGAATAAAAGCTAAATCAGAATCCTGTTCTTTTTTAAAGATTGTCTCAATTTTAAACTCATCTAACCCTAAAGAATTAGCAATTTCATCTTCTATCTGGTTTAAAAATCTTATACTCAAACCTTGAGCTATCAGGTTAATCATTTCTTCTTTTAAAATTGTTTCCATCTCTCCCTCGGTTAATCCGGCATAGTTTTTATTGAACATTAAAAGAGAAATTATCTCACTTTCACTTAAGACAGGAGAAGAATTAAAAGTAACCATAGGTTGAGCAAGAATTCCACTTATACTTACAAACACATCTATATCATCAATTTTAGTCTTTGCCCTTATATCTAAAATCATATCTTCCCCTGTAGAGTCAGCAAAAATAACCTTTCCTGCAGATACTCTAAATTTCTTATCTAGAAAGGAGACATAGCCCTGTTTAATCTCTAATCCCCCGTTTAATTTGGGAGTAGATAGAGCTCCTTGAACTTTTACACTTCCCGTTAATTTTAAATTAAAATCATCGGTCTTAGCAATGAAATCATCTAAAATTTTTATCTCAAGATCGATATCTCCCTGAAGATTAATTAATTTAGATAAAAGTTCGGATGGATCAGTAGGGATTTCTTTACTGTTCTCTTCCCAGTTTAGTTCTCCCTGAGAAAGAGTTAAAATTCCTTCTATGTGAGGAGAGATAAAGAGACCAGTTAATCTTGCTTTCAAATCAGCCTGGGCTTTGAAAATATCCTGGTATAAAATTTCCTCCTTATTACTCCATATATTAATATTTAAATCCTGAAGTTGCAAGTTTTTTAAAGCAAATTCACCGGAAGTATAAATCCTATATTTATCAATCAGGAAATTCATATCTTTTATCTTAACTAAATTATCTTCCAAGTATAGTAAAACACTTAAATCATTTATCTTAGCCGGCAATTCATAAAGCTCTACCAAACCACCATTAAGAGCGATACTTCCATTTAAAATCGGTTGGTTTAAAGTCCCGGAAAGTTTTAATTCAGCATTGGTTAAGCCCTGGATCTGTTTAATATCCTCTTTGAAGAACATGCTGATAAAACTTAAATCAGTATTTTCCAAAGTAAGGACAAAATCTACGGGAATATCGCTTAAGCTTGAGGCAACTTTTTCTTTGCCCGTAGAAGAAAACTTATAAGGAATCTTACCTTTTCCTTTTATTTGATGACCTTCTTTATCCAGAATAAATTGCTTAACCTCTAAGATATCCTGGTTATAGAGGGCTTCAAAAGTAAGATCATCAAAAATAAAATCCTGAAATTTCCCCTTTTCAACCTTTGCAGAGAAAGATATATCAGGTGAGTCAATATCTCCCGATGCTTCTGCGTCAAAGCTCACCAGGCCTTTAATTTCATCTTCTATACCAAAAAGATTAGATAATTGGCTCAAATCCACATTATCTGCTGAAAGGTGGATATCTAAATTTTTATTATCCTCATCAAGATTAATCCATCCTCCGGCTACAAGCTCCCCTTTTCTTTGGCTCAGCTTTAACTGATTAATCCTTACTACAGAACCAATTTTCTCTAATTTTACTTCTATAGAATTTAGAGGTACCTCCTCTAATTGAGCATCTTTAATGAGGGCTGATAAATATAAGTCGGGAGAAGCATAATTACCTTTTATCTCCAGAGAACCCGTAGCTTGTCCCTTGAATTTACTTATTAAGTCTGGTTGTACAAAATTTGACAATAGATCTGAGATGTCCTGATTTAAGAAATTGACTCTCAAGTTTAGGGGTAAATCTTCTTTCAAATTTATTTCTCCCTGGGTATAGAGCTGAGCCTTCCCGGAATTTAAAACCATACTTTCAATTCTTATTTTATTATCTTCTAAAACAAAGGCAAGATTCCCGGATTCTGCTTTAAGACTAATTAAATCAATATCTTTTAAACCTAAATCACCGTGTGCATTTAGTTTGGGCCAAATGCCTTTAATGATAATTTCTCCCTGAGCCAAACCAGATAGAGGAAAAGTATAATTAAAAAACTTTGCCAGATAGTTTATATCTGCCTGCTCCATCTTTAAGACAAAGCTCGTTTTAATATCTTTTTCCCTAGTGAAATAAATGTTTCCATTGCCTTTCAAATCCAAACCTTCATTTTTAAAAACAAGCTCTTCCAGTTTTAACTTACTGTTCTGATAATCTATCTTCCCCTCTAAATAATTAAAGGGTAATCCGGATATCTGTCCATCCCTAACTTCAATTTTTCCTTTAATCTTTGGATTTACTAAAAGACCACTTAATGTTCCGATAAAACCAGCCTGCCCCTCAATCTCTTTATAATTCAAAGTTTGTCCCAATCTTTCTAAACTAATTCCCTCAGCTTTTAGTTTTAAATCCATAAAATTATCTTTAGCAATTGTTCCCTCTGCCTGTAATAAAAAATCTCCTAATTTATTATCTTCGACTTTTATTTTGGCTGTAAGATTTATTTCTTCCCCTTCAGCAATAGTCCCTTTTAAGTCTACTTTTCCGGATAACAATCCACTTTTCAAATAATCAGAAACAAGGGGTTCAAGGAGATCGCTTTGCGTATCAAAGCGGGAAAAGTCGAATGAAAAAGCATATTCAGGCAATTCTTTGCTTAGATTAATTCCTCCTGTCCCTTTAATCAGCCCTCCTGCGACCTCTGCTTTTACTTCCTCTAAATAAATTTCCTCTGAATCATATTTAAATCCTGCGGACAAGTTTAAAAAATCATAACCACCGATATTCCCTTCCTTTGTCGATAATTTCCCATTAACTTGAAAGTTGTTTTCTAATCCGTTTACTTCAATCTCTAAGTTAGAACTGCCTTCAAGGGGAAAATCAGCGGATAGAGATAGATATTTCTTTGCTTCTTCTACCAAATCGCTTAACTTAAAATTATCTGATTTTACTTTTATATTATAACCAAGTTTATCAGCATAGGATAAATCGCCCTGTAGAGAAAAGGAAGAGTTCTGATAGGTGGCAGTTATATTTTCAATATTGATTTCTTGAGAATTAAAAATAGCCGAACCGTAAACTTGTTTTATCTCTAAGTTATCCAAAAAATCAGAATATAAATTAGCATCTTTAAGGGAAATTTTTCCCTGCCAGTTAACTTTTCCCGGGATACCATCTAAATCATTAACCAAGCGTAGATTTGAATCAAACAATCCCTTTTTTACTTTTAGAATTTCATCTTGAACAAAATAATATTGGAAGTGAGCAATTTCCGCGTCTTTAAAAGTAAAATCAAGTACATAATCTACTTTTTCAGTAAAAAAATAACCTTCCAGGAGAAGAGGACTATCATCTTCTTTTCTTATGGCCGAACAACTAAATTCTACTTTAGGTAATTCTGCTAAATAAA
>DAOUWX010000064.1 GCA_030666935.1 Atribacterota bacterium
AGATAAATCCATTTCTTTTGCAAAAACAACTATTTTTTTAAAAAACTCCCGACTCACATCTTCTGTTGACCCGGGGCCCAAAGCCACAATAGTTCTCCCTTTTTTATGCCATTTTTTTATAAAACTTTTAGCTGTATCTATAAGTGCCTCCTCGTTCTTTACCATTTCCGTATCAGTATCTTTCTTCCAACCCGCAAAACTCTCATTTAAGAAACCAAATACACTATGATTCCTTAAGCCAGATTGGTGAAAAACCCGGGCAACTTCATCGATATTAGAAAAATCAGTATGTAAATACCAATGGTCTGAAAAAGTGGTGGTGCCGCTCTTAATCATTTCCAAAGCAGCAAGTTCTGCACTGGCCCGGGAATGTTTCGGGCCAATATGGGAAACAAGAGGGAGAAGATACTGAATATTCCAGGGAGAAAAGTGCATATCATAACCTATACCCTCAATTAGGGATTGGTAAACATGGGTATGGCAATTAATTAATCCTGGCAAGGCTACAAAGCTCTTGCCATCTATTATCTTTTTTGCCTTAACCTCAATTTCTTTACCTATGTATTCTATAAGGCCGTCTTTTATTCCAATTGAACCTTGAGGAATAATCTTTCTCTCTTTATCCATTGTAATTATATAAGAACAGTTTATCAGAATATCATACATCTTTTTATCCTTTCTCATATGGTTTCCCGTTTGCGGCTGGTCCCACTGCCCTTTTGCCAATTAATCCGACAAGAGCAATCAAAGTCAATACATACGGGGTGGCAAGAAGAAGCTCGGGAGGGATAGGCACCCCTGCAGATTGGGCTGAAGCTTGGAGGGCATCTGCAAAACCAAAAAGAAGACAAGCAATAAAAGCACCGATAGGGCTCCATCTCCCGAATATCATAGCCGCAAGACCGATAAATCCTCTCCCTTGGGTCATGGCTTTAGAAAATTGAGATTGATAAGCAATAGAGAGAAATGCCCCTCCCAGACCAGCTAAAAAACCGCTGGAAATAACCGCAATATAACGCATCTTTACCACATTGATACCTAATGTATCAGCAGCTTTGGGATTTTCTCCTACTGACCTAATTCGCAAGCCCAAAGGAGTTCTAAAAAGAAAATAATTTATTATAGGCACCAGTATTAAGGCAATATATACAATGGGATTCTGATTACCTATTATGGGTCCGATTACCGGGAGATTTGCAATTAGAGGAAGTCTTATATCTTTAATTATGGGGACCACGGGAGTGATAGCTTGATATCCAGGCCATATTATCGGAACCATAATATTAGGAAATCCAACCGCGAAGATATTGATTGCAGTTGCACTTATTATTTGATTAGCCTTAACAGTAACACTCATAAAAGCATGAACCAACCCCATTAATCCACCGATAGCAATACCAATTAATATTCCTATCCAAGGACCGTAAAAATAAGAACCGGTTGCTGCTCCAAAAGCCCCCATTAACATCATCCCCTCGAGTCCGATGTTAATGACTCCGGATCGTTCGGACATAACCCCTCCCAAAGAAGCCAGAAGAATAGGTGTGGCAATCCTTAAGGTAGAGGCGAAAATTGCTATATTAAATATCTTTTGTAACATTTCCATCTTTATTCCTCGTAAATCTTTCTGTAAAATATTTTCCCATAGGTTCACTCATCCCCATAAAGAAAATAATGATTGCTGAGATTACCTGGACCATATCTTTACTTACACCTGCCATTGCTTGCATTAAAATTGATCCGCTCCGTAAAATACCAAATAAAAAGGCAGAAAAAATTATCCCAAAAGGATTAAGCATCCCCAATAAAGCAACAGCAATGGAATCAAAACCGTATCCCGGTGAAAAAGCTGCTAAAAGTCGATAGTGAACTCCGCATATCTCTACTCCTCCGGCAAGTCCGCCTAATAAGCCGCTCAACATCATAGTAATTACAAAATGCCGGGGAACGCTTATTCCCACCGTTTCTGCAGCAAATCTATTTTTTCCAACTGCTCTAATCTTGTATCCTAACCTGGTTTTAAAAAGTATATAATAGACTACAACGGCTAGAACAAGAGCTATTAAAATGCCCCAGTGAAGACGGGTACCCTTCCAAATCCTTATTATTTTGGCAGAACTTAATATCCGGGGAGATGCGGGCATTTCATCTGCCAGGGCTTTCATAGGTCCTTTTACAGAAACCATAAATCCTGTTATCTTGAAGGCAATATAATTTAACATTATAGTACTTATTACCTCGTGTATTCCGAAACGTGCCTTTAAAAAACCCGGGCCAGCTCCCCATACTGCTCCCATCAGAGCAGCCCCGAGCAGGACTATGGGAAGATGAATAATTAGGGGTAAACCGGTTATGGAATATCCGAGAAAGGCAGCCGCCATCCCCCCCATAGCTATTTGCCCTTCTACGCCTATGTTAAAAAGCCCGCACCGATAGGCCAAAGCAAAAGCCAGTCCACCAAGCATAAGAGGAGTAGTGGAAAGAAGGGTCTCTGCAAAACATCTTTTACTGCCAAAAGCGCCTTGCACAAGGGCAGAATATGCCTCAATCGGATTATTTCCCATAAGCAACAAAATAATAGCTCCCAGAATAAGTGCAAATATTATAGCAACAAAGGCTTTTATAAAAGAGAAGGCTCCTTTATTTTTAAATATTATCTGCTGTAGATTACTCTTTTCCGTTTTCATCTATGAGACTCCTCCTCCAGCCATCATTAATCCTATTTCTGCTTCATTGGCACTTTGTGCATTAAATTCTCCTCGAAATTTTCCTTCGTAAATTACTATTATCCTATCACTTAAACTCAGAATTTCTGATAATTCTAATGAAATCAATAAAATTGCTTTCCCTTCATTGCTCTGTTTGATTATTTGTTGATGCACAAATTCAGTTGCCCCCACATCCAATCCTCGAGTTGGCTGAGAGGCAATTATTAATTTTGGGTCTCTTTGCAGTTCTCGGGCAACAACTACCTTCTGTTGATTGCCTCCGGAAAGTGTATTAGCCAAAGCTTCTATATTAGAACCCCGGATATCAAATTTATGTAATAATTCCTGGGAAAATTCCCTGGCTTTAATGAAATCAAGAAAAACCCCCCTGGCAAAGGGTTTATTATCTTGCAATCCTAAAATAAAATTCTCGTAAAGAGGAAAATCAAGGATTAATCCTCTCAAGAGTCTATCTTCAGGTATATGAGAGATTCCTCCAATAAAAAATTCTCGGGTTTCTTTATTGGTCAAATTCTTCCTATTTATAACTATCTTTCCATTGTCCACTTTTCTTAACCCGGTTAAAACTTCTACTAATTCCTTTTGTCCATTACCATCTATTCCGGCAATACCTACTATCTCTCCTTCTGAAACTTTCAAATTTAATCCTTGTAATGCCGGTAAACCTCTTTGGTTTTTCGCAAAAATATTTTCTACTTCTAAAACGGTCTTACCTATCTTCTTTTTCGGCTTCTCCACCCGAAATAAAACTTCTCTCCCCACCATCATTTTAGCCAACTTGGAAGGATTAGTAGTAGAAGTCTCTACGGTATCGACTACCTTACCATCCCTTAAAACAGTGACTCTATCTGAAATATCCATTACCTCTTTTAATTTATGAGTAATGAAAATTATAGTTTGACCGCTTTCCTTTAGAAAATTCATTATCTTGTAAAGTTCCTTTACTTTTTGGGGGGTAAGTATAGCTGTAGGTTCATCGAAAATCATTATATCTGCTCCTCGGTAAAGGAGCTTTAATATTTCAGCTCTCTGCTGCATGCCTACTGAAATATCCATTACGTAAGCCTGAGGGTCTATATTTAACTGATATTTCTGAGATAATGCAGTTATCTCTTCTTCCGCTTTTTTTATATCTAAAGAAATCCCTTTGGTTGGTTCAGCCCCTAAAATGAGGTTTTCAATTATAGTAAACACCGGTATCAGCATAAAATGCTGGTGTACCATTCCAATCCCCTTCTTTATAGCATCAGAAGGCCCTCTAAAGCAAACCTCTTCACCTCTAATAAATATCTTCCCTTCGTCGCAACTATAAAGACCATAAAGAATATTCATTAAAGTTGTTTTACCTGCACCATTTTCCCCTAATAGACAATGTATCTCTCCTTTTTTGATTTCAAAATTAATATGATCATTAGCACAGACCAAAGGAAATCTTTTTACAATATTTTCCATTTTTACAATAGGGGACATATTCATACCTCAATAATATAAAATAAAGCATGTGCCTGCCGGCTTAATTACTAAAAGTAATTAAGCCGGCTTCAAGCATTCAATTAAACATTAGGCGGTGTAAATTTCTCTAATTCATCTGCAGTGGTTGGTGGATTGATTTTCTCTTCGATTATCATCTGTTTTAGTATATTAACATAGTCAAGAATTTCTTTCGGAACAAGTTTCCCCGTAGTAGGTGCAATATCGATTCCTCCTTCTGCCACTCCATACCTGTAAACTCCACCTTTAAAGTCTCCTTCCTTCACCATCTTTGCGGCGTTAAAAACTGCAATATCAACTCGTTTAATCATAGAAGTGATTACATTGTCGGGGGCTAAATAATTTTGATCTCTGTCTACTCCAATTACATATTTGTTCTTCTTCTTGGCAGCATTTATAACCCCTAATCCGGTCTGGCCTGCTACTTGAAACACTACATCTGCCCCCTGGTTATATTGAGCAGTCGCCATTTCTTCTCCTTTAGCGGGATCGGCAAAACTACCGGTATAAGATACTAAAACTTCTACATCAGGATTAGCAGTCATAACCCCGGCTCTATAACCCGATTCAAATTTTTTGGTAATGGGGTTTTCCATACCTCCTACAAAGCCCACAATTCCTGATTCAGTCATTTTAGCGGCAATAGCCCCTACCAGAAATGCACCCTCATTCTCTTTAAAAAGTAGACAAGCAACATTGGGGGCATCTACTGTACCATCGACTATGCCAAAATTGGATTCAGGAAATAATTCCGCTACTTCTGCCATTGCATCTTTCATCATAAAACCAACTGCAATGATTAGGTCTACTTTCTGTTCAGCCAGGGTACTAAAATTAGGAACATACTGAGCCTGCTCTCTTGATTCTAATACTTTCTTTACAACTCCCAACTTTTCCTCTGCCATTACTAAGCCAGCCCAGGCCGCATCGTTAAAAGCCTGATCTCCAAGACCAGATTGGTTGGTGACCATGGTCATTACTAATTGTTTTTCCGCTGAAACAAAAGACATTGTTCCAAATAACATAATTAAAACTAAAAACAAACTCAAAAACACTCTACTTAAATTTTTCATTTTTCCCTCCTTAAATATATATTTCTCACTTTTGTATTTAAAAGTGGTTAAAAGATTCTTTCTTTAAATTTACCTCCCTTCTTTTTATTTTGTCTGCCCTTGCCATGATCTATAAAAAACACAAATCAATTATGGTAATGGCCAGTCATTTTTCTCCCACAATTTAATAGCCTCTTTTCTGCAATCTTGGTATACGGATTCTTCGTTAAGATTTAGGAATTCGCCTTTTTCCAGAATAACTTTTCCGTCTATAATAACTGTATCAACATCTGATCGTTCACAGGTACTTACTATATAATTTTCAACATTCGCCTCGAATATAGGAACTGCCCCTTTCTTTTTTATTAAAATAATATCTGCTTTTTTACCCGGTTCCAGAGACCCTATCTCATTTTCCATAAGCAGAGCTTTTGCCCCCTCAATCGTAGCCATATTAAGGAGTTGAGAATCGGGTAAAAGTTCAAGGTCCTCATATTTGATTCGGTGAATCATCTGTGCAGTTCTCATTATTTCAAACATGGAGTGGGTCTGACCATCGGTCCCTAAACCAACAACAACTCCCTCCTTAATAAAAGGAATCATATCAGGCCAAAATCCAAATATTGCATTAGATTCAGCATTATGAGCAATTTTTACCTCGTGGGCTTTAAATATTTCGGGGTCTTTAAGTGGATTCAGATAACTACAGTGGAAGAGAAGAAGGTCTGGTCCTAAAAAATTTATTTCCTCTAAATACCTTGTTGGACGTTTTCCATACTTTCTGGTTGAATCATACACATGCCACCTGTCATCAGCCATGTGCATCATTATCCCACAACCGAGTTTATCTGCCTCACTTCTCACTTGAATAAGCAATTCGGTAGGACAAGAAAAAGTAGTATGTACACCTATTCTTGCTTTTATTCTCCCTTTCTTCGGATTCATCTTTTTTATAAAATTAAGGTTTTCCTGCAGCCCCAGTTCTTGATTCTCTCTACTTATTCTACCTGTGGTTTCAAAGGAAAGAATTGCTCTTATCCCGGATTCAAGAGCAGCTTGGTACACTGCATTAAGAGCTCCCGGCAGAGCATAAGAGCCTTCTGCCGTATCTGTGGTTGTAGTTATTCCGCTCCGTATATTGCCAATTATATTTGCAAGAGATCCGATATACATCTGTTCCCGGGTGACCCGGTCTTCCAGCATGGGATACCAGAATCTCTCCATCCAGGATATAAAAGAAAAGTCGGAGTTATCAAATCCCGAAAAAGGTATGCTTCGCACAACAGCACTATATAAATGGTTGTGCAGACTAATAAAACCCGGGGATACAATCTTTTCTGAAGCATCTACTATTCTGCTGCCTTTTTCATATTTGGCCAAATCAACTTTATCTGCTCTATCAACTAATTTAATAATATTGTCTTCTACATATACAATACCGTTTCTTAATATAGAATTATTTGAATCTTTGGTTACTACAAGTCCATTCTTTATTAGTATCTTTTCCATAAATCACCCAACCTTTTGAAATTATTCATTTTTTGTCAGACTTTGAGCACATTCTCTTAGCTCTTTAAGGCCATCAGATGATGATTGTTTTATAAATCCGAGATCTGTCTGATAGGTAATTATCTTCATCCCTTTATTCATCCATTCTTTGAGTTTTGATAAACCACCGATGTGCATACCTGTATACACACCATATTTTCTCCCTGCATCAACAACCTTCTGAATGGCATCTGACATAATGGGATTATCAAGATCGTTAGGAATTCCATAAGAGATTGCAAGGTCGTTTGGACCGAGAATAGCACCATTGACCCCTTCAACGGAAAGTAGAGAATCTATATTGTCAATAGCCTTTTTTCTTTCTATCTGAACAATAACAAAATTTTCCTTATTCGCTTTTTGAATAAAAGGGATAAGGGCTTCCGCTTTGTAATCATTGTGTCCTTTATTAATGGAACACCCTCTCACTCCTAAAGGGGGATATTTTACATATTTTACAATTTCCTCAATCTGCTCCCTGGTTTCAATCCTGGGGACCATAATCCCCTGTGCTCCGGCATCAAGACAACGTGCAATAAGGTGATACCGGAGATCCGGAACCCGAACCAAAGGAGTCATTCCGGTTAATCGAGTAATCTTTAATAGATCAGCAACGGTTTCCATGTTGTGAACCCCATGCTCCATATCAATAAATAAAAAATCAAAGCCTACATCAGCAAGAAGGAGAGGGATTGCTGGCGTCCTCAACTCTTGAAGCATTGTTCCTATTGCTACCTTGCCGTCATCTAATGATCTCTTTAGCAGATTGTCTTTCATTATATATCCTCCTTATTTGATTTTTTCTTATTGTCCACTGTTCTGAACTGCAGAACACTATTTGTTTTATTTTAAACTATTTTATCTGTAAATGTCAATTTGTTTTGTGTGTTGTTATTAAAAAAGATTAAAGATTTTAAGTGATAGTCCAGATTTGTAAATGGTTTGCAGATTCACAAGTTAAAGATCTTGTTGAGTCAAGTAGTATTGGGAGGTGTATATAGGGGAATAAAAAGGAAATATTGTATCCAGGAAATTTTTATATTAAGAAGAGAGACTTTTTGTTTTAATAAAAAGATTATATATCTTATAATCCTAATTCTTTCAATTTCTTTTCAGTAGGAATCCCATTCACATCCCAACCCCTCAAGCGATAATATTCTTCTAACATTTTATCCAATTCAGGTAAAACTCCTGCGGCCATACCATCATTACGAGCCAAATGCAAAAGTCTCGGGGGAAGTATATCATCCTTACGGTTTATACCTAATCTAATATTATACATTCTCTTGAGATTGTGCAATCTCTCTCCTATGGTCAATAATTCTGCTGGAGTAAGGTTCCAGCCGGTTGCCTGATTTAACCATTCTGTCACTTTGGTTGGTCCTATTCGGCCAAATAGTAAAAACTTGCAAAGCCCCAGGGCATTAAAGACATTCATATAATTTTGTAATTTAATCACCAGCTCTGCCTTACCGATAGATGTATGTGGGTCTAACTTATTATCTTCTCCATAACCTAAATCTTCTAAAGGAATACCGGATTCAATGGCGTAACTTAAAGATTCTAAATGACATCCCCCTCTATTGGCCGTGGCATAACTTAGGGCCATCCCGGTATAAGCTCGAGGATCATGTAAGGGCAGCTCCAAGCCTTTTACATGAATAGCAAATTCCTCAGAATTCTTTCCGATCTTTTTTGAGAACAACCTTACTCCTTGACCCAGAAGTCTGCCCGGGCCTTCATTTTTTGCCACTTTGTGAGTGAGATTAATAATTGTTTGGGAATTGCCCCACTCTAGATTTATCCCTTTAAAATCTTCTTGATTTAACAAACCTTTCTCGCAGGCTTCCATGGCAAAGGCAATATTAACTCCTAAAGATATAGTATCTATTCCATAACGATTACAAAGGTCATTGGCGCTAACTATACTATCTAAATTATCATTTAAACATAAAGACCCAAAAGCAGCTACGGTTTCGTATTCCGGGCCATGGGCTATAAAAGGAGGGGTTTTGATTTTTACTTCTTTTCCACAGGCAATAGGGCAGGCAAAGCAGGCATAGTGTTTTTTAAAAATGGTATCGGCAATAACCTGTCCGGTGATTTTGCTGGCCCCCTGCCATCTACTCCGGGCAAAGTTTTTAATAGGCAGATCGCCGCTATATTCTCTTGCTTCAACTGAACCGGCAGTACCTAATTTATGCAATCCTTCAGTATAAT
>DAOUWX010000020.1 GCA_030666935.1 Atribacterota bacterium
ATAGAGGGAAAAATTAAATCCAAAGGGATTATCGGAGTAAGATTTGTTCCCATGATCGGACATAGTAGATAAAAAAACTAAATAAGTGCAAAGTAAAGTAGGGCAAGTTAAAATAGTTAAGATAAATTTTAACTTGCCCTACTTGTATTTTTTATTATTTTCTAATAGAAAAGCTTGCTATCCACTCTGGTTCAGGTGGGGGATTGGAATCTAATATTTCTCTCCACGCCTCATCGGTTAATCTATTTTCCATCGGTTGTTTGAATTCATAATAACTAAAGGTCGGTCCCACTCCTAAAAGTATGTGGCCTTCGGGAAGCTTATAAGCTATTACTGCAGTTTTAATATAACCCACTCCCTCTTCCAAAACTTTTTCAGTATTACCATCTGTATGGACATCAGCCACTAAAACTGTTTTAAGTACCTCTGGGTCAACTTCCCCTCCCGAGACAGTCCCAATTAAACCTTCAGAGATACTACCGAAGTTTTCAATAAAATTGTACTCATTATCATTTAATGAAATGTTTTCCAACTCTTTTTTAGAGATGTCCAGCAATTTACTTAATATTTCCGTAAATCTATCAAGACCTGCCTCTATCATTAACTTTTCTAATTCTTCTTGAGGAATTAAGCTCTTAAATCCCTGGTTAGTCATCTTGGTTAGAGCTAAAAGCCGAGCATAAAATTCTGGTACTGGCTCAACATAACCGACTACCGGAGGAGGTTCAAAGATTCCTCCCAGCTCGGCCATAGTATAACTCTGCTTGACATATAAAAGGGTGTCATGTCTTAATTCAGTCCAGGAAGCCAAAGCTGTATTTAATTCTTTATCTTGCCAGGCTTCGGTTTGCATAAAGGTAGGATAACCTTTACCGAATTCACTATTCAAGGATTTTAAAACATAGAGCCAATTCAAATAAAGATTTTTAGACCAGTCCCTCTTGGAAAAAGAATCTACCTCTTTTTTCAATTCAGTAAATTTCTTTTCATAATCTGAATATTGAGTATCTCCTGAGCTTTCTAAAATTTCTTTAGCCCTTTTAGAACCCAGTAGAGCCATTAAATCTAATCCTCGCGGGAAACCTTTAACTTCTCTCATAGATGGTGGAGGACAAGCTTGTACCTCGGTCTTAACCCAGGTGAAAGGTCGGTCTTTTCTATATTCGGCATAAATATCATCCCAGGTAAAAGTAAAGGGCTTTTTTCCAGTAGGCAGGGGAGGTTTTGGTCCTATGTATTCGCCACTATAGGGAGAAACAATTTCGGAAAAAAGCCAGGAGTCCAAAGTAAATCTCTGTCCCATTAGTCTAAATCCTTTGGTTTTTCCCAGAAGTTCTTTGGCCTGTAATTTTAAAACCTGGATTTCTTTCTCAGAAAGAGGAGGGTAAGGCATTAGCAATTCACAGGCACCTAATCCACTGTAAATTTTAGGATTATAAGGAAAATCCAAGATAGTTTCTTTAAGTTCTAAATAATTTTCCTCTATTTCTTGAGGATTTATTCCATCTTTAAATAATTTTTTTAATACCTCACTGTATTCGTTTGGACCTAAATCATCAGAGAACCCCACCAGAAAAGAGGTAATAGCATATATTCTGTTCCATCTTTCTTGAAGGTCTTGACTCTGTGAAAATTGGTTAGCCAATAAAAAAGCCTGTAGGGTTTGAATTCGGGCATCATATTCAGAAATAATTCCCCCTATGCCACCGGTGCAGATAGATTCTCCGGGGGATAAAAGGGGAGACCCTTCAATTAAAGCAGTCATCCTTCCATACCACATTAAAGTTTTAAAGTAATTTTTAAGTTTTTCTGATTTAGTGTAATGCCCCCGGGGGACATATTGGGAATAATCTTCCTGATAAATAAATAATGGAGAATAATCCCAGCCTTTATGTTCTTCAATTAGCTCGATTTCTTTTTGTACCAGGTCTTTTGCTACATCGGGGACTTCAAAACTATATTGATTAAATTCTATTTCACTAAAATATTTAAAGCTGGCTTTGTCTCCATAAGATTGCTTTACTCCCTCTATGAACATTTTACAAACTTCCGGATCCATTTCCGGACTGCAATATTCTTCTCTCAAAGTTTCATCACTCATAATCTGATTTATCTTTGGTTTTAAAAGTTCTAAAGCTACGGAAAGATAAGCTACATTTCTTTTGGCTGCTTCTTTTAAATCCCCGCTACTTTCATTATATTCTTTCAGAGATTTTTCTAATAAATTTTTACTTACTGCCCATATATCTTTGTAAAAGAGGTCTCTTTCTAATTTCATTAAGGTAGTATCAAAGAAGATATGATAATAATGTAAAAGAGAGTCGGTGGTAATAAAAATGGGCAAATCTTTATCTCCGATAGCATTATAATAAGCTACGAAATCATCCTTGGGGTAAGCATTCTGGCGGGAAGACATAAGAAAAACTTCTCGTTCAGCAATATCAAGAGGAGTAGGAATAATCACAAAACCATTATTTTTTAAAAGAGAAAGGGCTTCAGGAATAAGTTTTATTTTTTCGGAAAAATTTTGATAATTAGCAATTTTTGCAGTGCTTAGAGGTAAGGGATAGGCAGGAACGCTGGGATTAACCTCTAATTCCTCCAGCAGCGCATCCTCCGGTTCAATTAATTGTTTGGTTAGGGTAACTTCACCAAAGGCATTACCAGCAAAAGCGAAGAAAACAATAGACATTAAAACAACTAAAATTATTTTTAGTAAATTGAAACTACTTGGTCTTCTTATATTTTTAAAATTTAATTTATAAAATAAATTTAACATGATTACCATCACCTTTCGATTTTTATTATACCACCCTTTATTTCATCTACCAACTTATCATCCGAGCGTTTAGCTAATTGTATTAAAAATTCGCTTGCTTTATTCTGTTCCATTAAAACAGGCTGACTTAAGTTAATTTGAAGAGGAAAAAGTCGGCAGACCAGCCTATCAGGATAAATTTCTAATCCTACCGCCAAACCCTGCTGGGTAGCTGAAGAGAAATATTGGTCAAAGATAAAATTTCCCAGAGAATAAAAGATAAGTTTTCCCTGATATTTTTCAATCTTCTGCACTACATGAGGGTGATGACCAATAATTAAATCTGCTCCTGCTTCAATTATTTGATGGGCTAAGCTTTGTTGGGCAGGAGAATTGATTAATTTATATTCTTCTCCCCAATGTATGCTTACGATTAAAAAATTATCCGGATTTAAAGATTTAACTGTTTCTATTGTTTTAATTATTTCTTCTTCTTTAACTATAAAAGGGAAAATTTGATTGAAAGCTAAAAAAGTTATCTTATCCTTGGAAAAAGAAGAATCCAGGTTATCCGAACTACCAGAAAGAGGATCGCCCACAAAATTTATCCTGTATTTTTTCAACCATTCTTTAGTTTCCTCTAATCCCTTTTTCCCCATATCCAGAGTATGATTATTGGCCAGGGAAAACAAATTAAAATTACACCAGGAAGCCCCCTTAATTGCTTCCGGGTTAAAAGCGAATTTTAAAGAATTAACTGGAAATTCCGGGGGATTATTTACTACAGGACCTTCTAAATTTCCAAAAACAATATCTATTCCTCTTAAGAAGTGACTGATTTTTTGAAAAGGATAATAGATACTGTTTTGCTTGATTAAATCTTCTACCCCCCGACCTAACATAATATCTCCCACTAATAGAATAATTTTTACTTTCTCGTTAAAAGCTTTAACAGTTGAGCTGGAAAAAAATTCCTCAGATTTTTTCTCCCCAAAGACTACACTAAAATAAGAAGTGGTTTCTTCTAATTCTAAATTTAGAAAATCAGCAGAATTTTTATGAGCTATAATATGAGGAGTTTCCTTCTGTCGTAATTTAGCAAAAAGCCTGGCTGCATACAAAGCTTGCCAGCAATCAACTTCTATGTTTTTAAAATTTTCTTCCTCAAAATTTAATAAAACCCGGATACTTTTTACGTCATGTAAATCAGCTGCCCGGGAAGGAAGATAGTGAGAGAAATCTACACTGGCAACAATAATAGTATTGAGAAGGGTATTTTCATCAATTGTTTTCACCAATTGTTTTACTTGTTCTTTAGTAATATCAGCAGGTATCAGGATGGGCAAGATATTAGTTTCAGGGAAATATTTTTTAATATTAGGAAGAAGAGTAGTTACTCCATGGTCAGCAATAACTGCAGAATTATTAAGAGCCATTTTATTTTCTTTACATAATTTTCCCCATAACAAGGTGTCAACTTTTAAATTATTGAATTTTTTGTCATCACCTTCCAAGCCGATAGTAATAAATGAATTACTTTCCATAAGAATTCCACTTTGAAAATGATCCGGACTTAATATGACTATTGTTTCAGGCTTTTCCCGGGAGGAGATATAACTAAGAAAATCTTCTATAATCTCTTCAGCTAATAGATGATGGGGAACTACTCCGGAAACGATATCTTGTTTAGTGCCCGAGTCAGTTGCAAAAACTTCTAATGTGTTTATAAAGTTTAATATTAAAATAATACTGAGAAAAATAATCAGAACAGAGAAAAGCGAAATATAATTCTTTCTGGTATTGAATTTAAAGATGTTATTAATTTTCAACCTCCGTATTTCCTCCCACCTGAAGGATATACAATTCAATTCTCTCCTCCCCCTTGAGGGGGGAGGATTAAGGTGGGGGTGACTATCCTCTATGTAGAATAGGCTTTCCCGTTTTCACGAGGGCAACGGGTCCGCTTGTCTATTGAAATGTGACAAAATCGTTTACTATCATTTTTCTAGAATAATTTATACTGAAAAATCCAAAGAGATATATCGAAGCAGCTAATATTGCCACCACCTTAAACCCAAAGAAGAGGGCGATTATCACCGCGGAGACAGAGGCGATAATAGAACAGAAGCTGTTAGTTGCCCATAACCAGGGGATAAGTTCCTTTCCCTTATCTATCGAATTAACCAGTTTTATCCCTAAAGGGAAGGGCATCCCCATTAAAAATCCTAAGGGGAAGATTAACCCTAGAGTAATTAATATTCTCACCAATAAACTATACTGCAAAGTGGTATTAAAAACATAAGGCAGAATAAATTGATAAAGTATTAAGAGGCCGCACAGGGTAAAGATAATAGTTTTCAGAGCATTAACATAATTTTTCTCTATTCTTCTTGAATAAAAGCTCCCCAGACCAGAAAAGAACAGAAATGAGAAGATGATAATAGAAGTAGAATAAGCAGGATTGGTCAGATATAGTATAAATTTCTGGATAAAAGAGATTTCTAAAAGCATATACCCTAAACCCAAAGAGGCAAAATAAAGCAAAAAAGGAATTTTTATCTTTCTTTTACTTATAGGGAGTCTCTTTAAAATTAAAGGTAAAAATATAAAAATGATACTAAATATTATTCCCTGAAGGAAAGTGGCAAATATAATTAAATTCCCCCATTCTATCAAGGGCTGCCAATTAGCTGTGCTTTTGATTATCATAGGGATATTTCGCCATTTTAGAGTATAAAAGAAGTATGGTTGATTGTCGGTAACTGCCGAAACATTAAAGAAGTAACTATCATAAAAATCCTTTAACTTATTCTCCTTAAAACTATTCACCAATTGGTCTATCTCCTGATAATAATAACTCTGCTCCAGGATGTGATTTGTATTGGCCTCCTCTTCCTTAATCCCTGGAAAATAGACTGTATCAAAGTTTCTTTCATCGCAAAAATCTTTAATCGCCCATATTTCTTCCTCTGCTATTTCTTTTTTACTTAAGATAAGGGTAGAAGTGCCCCAACTGCGGATTATGGCCAAATGATTTTCCGGTTTTTCTATCCCCATTCGACTGAGAGCCTCTAAACTGATACTGCAGAGGCGCACAATCTCACGAGGAGGGAATTTTAGCCAGCGGGTAATACCCAACTTCCCACCATCAGAAAGATGCTGCCAAAAATCCATAAACGCCTCTACCGTATAAAGGTAATTTTCGGAAATACTATAAAATCCTCCGGAGGCAGTATTAGATGAGCCAATTAAAGAAATTTGAATCAAATCAAACTTTTGCTCTAATCCTTTTAATACACTTCTCCCTTCACCGGTTAAGATTTTAATTCCCTCACGGTTATAAATATTTCCCGAATAATCGGCATAATTACCCTGTAGCAAAATTTTAACATCGGGATTCATTTCAATTCCCCAGGTCTCTTCTGCTTCATTATAAATTCCTCCCAGGATATCTAATCCTCCTCCCGGTCCAATGATCAAAACTTTTCTTTTATCACCGATAAGATAAAATCCTAAGGCAGAAGAGATATAATCTGAAAACTCTATTTTTTTCAATCCTTCTAAATCATTTTCTCCCTCTAATTTAGTAATCGCACTCAATCCATCACCATCAGTGATCAAGCCTAATTGTTCAGGAATCTCTCCCGAAAAGTTCAAACTTAACCCCGGGGCGTATTTTACCCCCTCACTTTCTACTACCTCTAATCTGGCGAAACTATTCTCCTGCCTATCAATTATTCGGGAATCAGGGTAGCGCAATAAAGTGAATACACTTTTATAAGGATTTACCGGGAAAGAATAAAAACCCTCTGTTCCACTAAATAAAATAATAAAAACAAATATCCCCACAATATATATTATTGATCTTTTATCATGCAGTTTCAAAGAAAATAAAAAAGAAGCCATAAAAGAGAGCAGGGGAGGGATAATCAATAAATAGCTTAAACTTATATAATTAGCCAGAACCAAGAAAGAGATACACCCAACAGCCGCACCACTTAAGTCACAGAAGTATATTTTATTAATTTTTCCGGGTAGTTTAGATATAGCTAAAGAAATGCAGATTCCGGCAAAGAAAAAGGGTATAGCGATGGCCAAATAATAAATCACCAGGTACAGCAATTGATATCTATCCGTTATTACTCGGTAAAGGTCAAAGGGGACTTTAGAGATGGCAAATATAGAGAGCAAAGAACCCAAAGAAAATAGCAAAGAAAAGAAGAGGAGATATTTATATAAATTTTTGCCTTCAGCCCTTTTCAGAATCGAAGAAAAGACCGATAAAAAAGTTCCACTCGCTCCATATCCTAAAAAAGCAATACTAATAATCATAAAGGCCAGATAATTCCACTGTAGAATAGAAAATACTCGCATAAGAGAGAGTTCAAAGAGCAGGACCGAAGTTGAAAAGAAGAATATTCCTGTATATAAAGAAAAATCACTATCTTTTTTAGACATTACCATAGTCTTCATTATTTCATTCCTGTAGCTTTTCTTTAATCGCTCTTTTAATCTCAGGTATATTAATCATAGCAGCCATAATCCCGCCTTTAATGAGCATTTCCGCCTTATCAAAATCGAAAAGATTTATTTCTTTAATTCCAAAGGGGACGATAACTACGTCTGCCTCCTCCAGACATTGGTCGGTAATCTTTGCTTCCATAATATCAATGGATTGGCTGATTATTTCAAAGATATTAGGACCTTCAAGTTTTGATTTAACCTGCTCTATTGTTTGTTTTAAAATACCTTTTTCTTTATCAGCTAAAGAAGTAATTTTTTTTGTATCCTTAAATTTTGGGTTTTCATCTTTATTTATTTTTAAATCCTCTAAATTTTCTACCTCTTTTAAGTGACCGGTTTCTTTATCAATCATCAAGACAGTAGTGTAAGGGTTTATTTTAGCCAGACTTACGGCAATAATAATATCGGCTCCCATTTTCTGAACTACATCTACCGGGACCGGGTCTACTACTCCTCCATCTACCAGGTAATAATCCTGATATTTTACCGGCGTAAATATTCCCGGAATAGAGATACTGGCCCTTACCGCATCTATTA
Organism: Atribacterota bacterium; assembly: GCA_030666935.1. GTDB lineage: Bacteria > Atribacterota > Phoenicimicrobiia > Phoenicimicrobiales > Phoenicimicrobiaceae > Sediminicultor. The sequence continues at coordinate 7,820 of DAOUWX010000020.1, forward strand.
CTTTCCCTTGATTTAATATCACCTCTGCTCCGCTTTCTACATCAGTAGCTACAGCCGCGAAGGGAATCTCGAGGTCATCAAAAGTTTTATCCTCTAAAGCTAAATCATTTAACATTTCTTCTATTCGTTTACCGCTTATCAGGCCTGAATGAGGGAGGGCAAGGTCCATTAGAAAAAAGGTTTTACTTTTCTTCATCGAGAGGGCAGCTTCTTCCAATTGGTCAATAGAAGCTCCGGCAGCATAAAGAGAACCTACCACCGAACCGATGCTGGTACCGGCAATTATATCAATAGGGATATGATAAGCTTCCAGAACCTGAATGACCCCCACATGAGCCAATCCCCGGGCTGAGCCGCCTCCTAAAGCCAGACCAAATTTTAATCCTCTTTTTTTAGTCTTTAATATTAATTCCTCTAATTCCAGGTCTTTTTCTATTTTCATCTCAATCCCCCCTTCTTCGTTAATGATTATTTTATCTGCAAACCGAAATTCAATCATCGTATTAATAGTTATAAAGTATTCCGTTTTTTCCCCATTATCTTCAACATAATAGGCAAGGGTAGGGGAAGCAGATAAGTAAAATATTAAAATAAGAAATAAGGTAAACTTATAAAAATTTTTAAACATCATTTTCTCCTCTAATTTCTTCTAAAAGCAAAAGGGGACATTCTTCTTTTATATTTCTGCTTTTAATTTTAAATAAAAAGTAAAGTGTGTCCCCATTTTGTTTAAAACCTAATATTACCCACATAATTATAATTCGCCATTCAAATCAAAAAACCCTTTTTATTTAAAACATTTTAATACAAATTTATTTCCCCCTTCTCTCATGTCATTCCCCTCTCCTTCTGTCATTCCCGCGCTTCTTTCTGTCATTCCCACACTCCTCTTTGTCATTCCCACGAAAGTGGGAATCCATCCTTTTCTTCTCTTTCTTTATTTAGTATTTATGCTTTTGTTCTTAATACCAATGACTAAATTATCCCATAACTCGTATTTTTAATCGGTCAATCGGTCAATTGGCGAATTGGTCAATTGAATAAACTTTTTCCTCAAAAAAGAAGGATTTTTTAAACCCTTTGTCGAATATAAACTTAGGTGTATTTATAAATCAAAACAGTCAGATATCCATTCGGGATGTGCGAGAAAAGTTCAAGTTTTTTAATCAGACTACCATAGACGAAATAAACAAACTTATTGAATTGCAATTATTGAAACCTAAAGAAAAAGGAAGAGCTCAACATTATAAAAATAGAGTATGTCTAATTAAATTATACGGATAATATTATTGATTTATGTATAATAGAATGTTGGATGGTAAGAAAAAATGGAACGAATAAATCCTTTTAGTTCACAACATCTCGAAGCTGCATGTAAGGTTCTAGCGGATACCTAAAAAGGTTTAACTGGCTCTCAGATCGGGAGGCTACTTCAAGAAATTAAAATTATCGATACTTCGCCGGAAATGACGAAGTGGAAACGACTTTTCAATGCTTTGGCTGAAGCTCAAAATAAGTATCAGGTCGGTAATCATCTAATTATGTTCATCAATCGTGCAATGAATCCAGTTAATTATGCTAATAATAAAGTAGATTTTGATTGGAGGAAGGATGAGCTAAATATAGTTTTATCGTTTTCCGGTTTTTATATAAGAGATAATGGTGAAGTCTATCATTCAAAAAAAGAAACAACACTAAAAGGAGCTCGCGCACGAGCAGGACACCTTAAATCTCTATTGGAAGATCGTAAGGTCCATCATGAGGTTTTAAAATATTGCCGGATAGAACTTGTTGAAAAAAATTATTTTCACGCAGTGTTAGAAGCTACAAAGGGAATCAATGAAAGAATACGTAACATGTCGGGTTTAGTTACAGATGGAGCTGATTTAGTGAATACTACATTCTCTGTAAAGAAACCAATTATTGCTATTAATTCCCTCAAAACTGATACTGAGAAAAGTGAACAGAAGGGATTTTCAAATCTACTAATAGGTTTATTCGGCGCAATACGAAATCCAACGGCACATGCTCCCAAAATAACTTGGCCTATGTCAGAACAAGATGCTCTTGACATTCTCACACTAGTTTCTTTCATCCATCGAAAGCTGGACAATGCAGTAAAAATATGAAGAAGGTTTTACACCGTTAAAGTGTTTAAGATGTAAAGGTATATTATGAAAAAAGAAAATACACAATTATATTCTACAAAATTTAAAAGAGGAAAAGTAAGTCGATGTAATATCTGTAAGAAAAGAAAACATCTTTCATGGGATCATGTTCCACCTAAAGGTGGAATTTATTTATCCGCCGTTGAACAAGAGACAGTTTTCTCTCATATGACTGTAACTAAGATTAATAGAAAATATTCCATTTCGCAAAATGGAGTAAAATATCGGACAATTTGTAAGGAATGCAACGAAAAAATTGGTAGTAAGTTCGATCCGGTATTAAATGGATTTGCACGCGGTATTGGCAATATTTTAAAAAGCAACTTGATATTACCATCAATTATTTATTATAAAACTAAACCAAATTTATTAATAAGAGCAATACTTGCACATCTTTTAGCTGCAAAAGCTGATATTGATAAAGTTACAACAGATGAACAAATTCGTAATTTTATTTTTGATGAAAATGCGAGTATTCCCGATGAAATCAATATATTTTACTGGGTTCATCCTTATACAAATACAGTTATAATAAGAGATATTGCGATGCTTGCGATACGTGGGAAATTTGGCGGTGGAGTTGGTTTTTTCAACATCTTTAAATATTTTCCCATAGCATATTTGGTTTGTAATCTCAAAGAATATGAGGGTTTAAATGAACTTACTTTATACAGAAATAGTAAACCACAAGATATAATTGATGTTCCTATTAATCTTAAAAATATAAGAGGACCGGAATGGCCAGAATGTGTTGGTAATGAAAATATGATAATGGGAGGACAGAGTATACAAAGCTCAGTTTCTGCTATTCCTAAAAATAAAAAAAAGATTTAAGATAATTATTAAGAAAGGTTTAGTCATGGATGATAAAAAGAGAAAAGAATTATTTTATTTAGAACCATTCTTAAAATTATCTGGTGTTAGTCCAACAAAAATTACTCTTAATGTTGAATCTCCGGATTTTATTATTAATTATTCTGGCAAGAAAATAGGAATTGAACTTACTGAATATCATTCATTACGAGAAATATTAGGACATTCAAGAAGAGAAGTAGAGAGTAATTGGGAAAGACTCCAGGGGGAAATATATGAAAAGGTAAAGTTAGATAAGGAATTAATTGGTATTTGTGTTTCGATATTTTTTAGAAAAGTATTTTTGCCTTCACGAAGAGAAAGCCTACCCTTTATAGATGAATTAATTAATTGCACTAAAGTATTTATTATGAAGAGTAAGAAGTCTGTTTTAGTCCCAGAAAAATATAAAATATTAAGTAAATATGTTGATGTAATTGATATTTATAAAATTGGGGGTAACTCTCACCTAAGATGGAACTCCAATCTAAATGTTGGATTTATTGGTTTATCAGAAGAAGGATTGCTAAATATAATTGAATCTAAAATTAATAAAGGAGAAAGATATCATTTAAGGGGTTTAAATGAATTGTGGCTGTTAGTGGTTTTTGGACACAGAATATCCCAATCAGTACCCCATAGACTAAAATATAGACTAGAAGAATTTAGGATCTTAAATTCAATATTAAGTAAATCAAGTTATAATTATATTTTCCTTTACCTCTACATGTATGATGTAATTTATAGATGGCCTAATTGGATAAAATTTGGCGAAGGTAAATTTTTTAATTTAAAAGAATACTGATACTGTTAAATGTTTGTATGACAGGGGCGTTGTCCTTTTTCACATTATAAAAGAATAAGAATTTGATGAAGAAAGGGGAATATGACAACAAATAGAATATATGATTTTTTAATAATTTATTTCATCGAACCGCTTACTAAACAAAATAATCTACCAAATATAATTCAAGGAATAGGATTAGCCTTATTAACTATTTTAATTCCTTTAGCTATAGCAGTTTTAGCGGATATATATCAAAAAAGAAAGGCTGAAGAAAAGGAATTTGTGTATCTAGACCTCCATGTTATTTTAGACAATGTTTTTAATATTAAATTACTTATTTTATCCGTTTTTTTAATATTTTTTCCAATGTTTTTTTGGGAAATTCTAATAGGTTTAGATAAACTGATTGCTGTCCATGTTACCTATATTGGAATATTATTAGTTGTAGACATTATCTTCAAAGTTTCTCGTTGGGTTAAGGGAAATGTATTTAACTTTAGATTTTCTTACTTAAAAAAGGTGAAAAAATATGATGATCTGGAAATTGTTTGGAGTTCTGTATGGCAAGTTAAAAAAATAAATTTCCAACATGAAAAAGAATTTTGTAAGATATTTTTTTCAAAAATTGATCATCTGCTAGGATTACCCAAAAATAGTCTTGAAATTACCTCTAAACTTCTAAATGATTTCAATAAATTTATAGATGAGCGCTCAATTATTCTATTAGTAGTACCAGAAAACGCTTTCCCTAAAATTTTAGAGTGGCATTTTAAGGTATGGCAAAATAAATATATATATATTAAAAAATATCTAGAAGACAAAGATAAATCAAAAAGTTATTTAAACTATAGTGAAATTTTAAGAGTATTACATTCTATTTTAAGTAATATAGAAGAACGTTCTTTTAAAGAGCAACATGCCTTTCCTTTTTTTATTCATTTTAAAAAACATGCAAAAAAATATAAGGATGAACTGGTTGGTAATGGCAATAAACATTATTATATCAGCTATTTATTTGATCTCTTTTACAAAGCGTTTTTTAAATATATCGAACAGGCAAATTTTTCAGAAATGGAACCTATTTGGGATCAATGTTTCCCAGAAGAGTGGAAAATATCAAAAATTACTTTAGCAGATAAAGAAAATAAATTTTTCTCAAATTTATCATTGAGATGTTTTATAAATTGGGCTCTACATAGGATTAGCCAGGCAAAAGAGGAAAAAGATTTTGTTTTAGGTGAAGTTTCTAGTAATCTATTTCCAGAAGTAGAACCGAATTTATGGGCTAAATTCTTAGTTTTTCGTTTTTCTGGATCCAAGGATAGAGTAAAATTAGCTATCGAGAAACCTTGGAACTTTGGTTTTATTAATAGAGTAAAATTTTATCCTGGTGAACCAGGCAATGAAGAAATGCATAAAAAAAAGTCTGAAGACACAGAAATAGAGATGCGGAAAACTTACGAATTAGCATGTTATATATTTAAAGAATTCTCAAAAGAGAATATAGCACAATATATAAAAGAAATTAAAAATCTTGAATATCCTAAAGAATCAAATGAAGAAAATGAAAAAATTGAATTGTTAGATATTTTTAATGGAATGTTAGAATATTTAAATAATTAAAAGAAGAAGGAAGTGGAATCAGGCTTCACAGCTTCACAAAATAATAAAATAGGAAAAATAGTCGATAATTATTATATACAACTAAATACAAGTTAAATTTTTTGCATATTCATAGCTAATAATTTCTTTGTTTTTTGCTTTTGTCCAGGCTTCTTCTTTATGGGAACATTGGGTTATTTCTTCAGAGGTAAGATGACTAAAAGTATTCAATACTTTTTCCATACTATTTATCTCTTCTTGAGAAAAAATGCCCATGGTCGGTTTTTCAAGAGGTTTTATAAATTCGTATTCTTCAACATTATCTTTAGAATTTTTAACATATTCAATTTGATAGGTTATATATTTTTCGAATAATTCTCCAAGCAGGAGTTCGTACTTTATGGGAGTAGGACCATAATGATTTTTAATGTATTTTAATCCGGTAATAGATAAAGTATTGTTACGAAAATTAAAGAAGTCAGAATAGAAAAATAATTTCATTAATTTTGTTTTAAACAATCTTTTTATATTGACAGCAAAAAATAAAATCATGTTTGCAAATTTTTCATAATTAAATTGAGAATAGCCACAATATTCGTCTAAAACTTCATTAAAATATTTTTTTGTGATATTTTCTTCTAATGTTTTATCAATATCATCTTTCATTAATTTTTGTAGATTTTCCTTTATATTTGTATAATCTTTTCTATTTATTTTGTTTTTATTATTTTCCAATAATGTTTTCATATTATCAGGATTTTCTAAAAGAACTAATGCATCATTATGAGACCGATCTTGCAAAGCTCCGGTTTCATATCTATGAATAGTTACCTCTCCCCAACCTAATATGCGAGAGAAAGCTCTTTGACTTACCCCATATTTTTCTCTTGTTTCTTTGATTTTATTGGGCATTAATAAAGCGTGTCTCTTTCGATATTGGGTATAAATTAACTCTAAATTTTGATCTTCCAATGCTTCATCAAAAATTTCCTCATTATTATTTAAGTCAATTCGAACCTTTTCTATTATTTCTATTGATTCACCTTTTATAGGATAGATAGCTTTCCGTTTTATTATTTTTGAATTGTTGAAATTATTGTCGCTTACCATAAGTATTTACCTCCTCGCGGGCAAAGTTATTTTAAATAATATCTTTATTTTAAGGGGAATTTCATTTGATATTCTGCAATATGAAAAGACATACAGACAGTTTCTTCATGCTTATTAGTTTTTCTTATTTTTAATTTGATATATATCAAATTATTCTGTATTTTTTTCCCGAATATCCAAAAAGATTCGTCTTTGTAATTAGTTTGATCCTTGTCTAATAGGGGACCTTCTGAATATTCTTTTGGGGTTAAGCTTAAAATTTCTTGCTTTATATGACTGGGCAAATAACCTAAAGCTACTAATGTTTCGAAATTTTTCTTTCGATTCCCGAGAAATATATAATTTCCCTTTGCAACTAAACTTTTTATTTTGATTAAAATATTTCTTACTATTTCTCTTTGTAATTGAATGCTAACTCCCCCTAAATAATATTGTTATCATATGTTAACAATATTATAACATAAAATTATTATTATGCAAGCATAAAATTATTTATAGTAGGGAATTACAAAGGGGGATGGTTATTTACTTTAAAACAGTATTTCTTATCTTTTTAATCCATTCTAATTCTTCTTCTCGGGATAATCTTTTATCTTCTTCCTCTTCTGGCTTCTTTCCAAGAATTGTTTTATCTGGTTTAACTATTTTGCTTTCCGGTTCCACTTCTTCAGTTTTTATTATTTCATTATCATCATCTTCTTTTTTATATGATTCCGGATTAAGATAATTAGCTTGTAGTGCAATAATTAGCCAGCCGGCAGGATTTACTACATTCCTCTTAATTTCGAGCAGGTCTAATTTCTCCTCAATATCCTCTAAGGAATAATTTAAGATTATTTTACCAATTGATTTTTTATCCAGATTCAATTTTTCCAATTCTTCTTTTATCCTTTCTGTTTTTAGAGATTTTTTATAAACCCGAAGGGCAGAATACCACGGGCTTGCCCGTGGATGAATGAATAGGCGGCGATATGTTAC
>DAOUWX010000052.1 GCA_030666935.1 Atribacterota bacterium
GACTAAAATACTCAAATTATCCGGGTCGATAACTGCACTCTCCGGTGACTCCCCGAAAAAATAATCAGAATGATTTATTACAAACTGGTCTAAAGGATTGCTGGAAGCAACTAAAATAGCTATTGAACTATTAGATCGGCGGCCTGCTCTTCCGGCCTGTTGCCAGGTACTGGATATGGTTCCGGGGTATCCGGCCATAAAACAGGCATCAAGCTGGCCGATATCTATCCCCAGCTCTAGGGCATTGGTACTTACCACTCCTTTTATCTCCCCATCTTTTAAACCCTTTTCTATTTCACGCCTTAGATTAGGTAAATAACCTCCCCTATAACCTCTAACTATATCCTTGGACCTTCCCGTTTTAGCTAAAAAATCTTTTAAATAACTGGTTAAAACTTCAGTAGTCAGGCGGCTCCGTGCAAAGATTATGGTCTGAATATTATAATTTAAAAAATAGGCGACAAAACGGGCTACTTCTTTAATTAAACTTTTCCTGATTCCTAATTCCTTATTAATTACCGGAGGATTATAAAATAAAAAGTGCTTCTCGCCTTGAGGGGAGCCATTATTATCAACCAGAACAAAATCCTCTCCTACAATCTTCTGGGAAAGCTCCCGGGGATTAGCGATAGTCGCCGAACAGCAGATAAACTGGGGATTCGACCCATAAAATCGGCAGATTCTCTTCAATCTTCTTATCACATTAGCCAGGTGGCTTCCGAATACTCCCCGATAAATATGAACCTCATCGATTACCACATATTTCAAATTTACGAAAAACTCCATCCATTTGGTATGATGGGGCAATATTCCTAAATGGAGCATATCCGGATTGGTTACCACAATATGTCCTTTCTTGCGGATGGCTTGCCGAGCTGAAGACGGGGTATCTCCATCATAGGTATAAGTCTTGATTCCCTCATCTAAGGCCGATACTAATTGATACAATTCAGTTAATTGGTCTTGAGACAAAGCTTTCGTGGGAAACAGATAAAGTGCCCGGCTATTTTCATCTCTTAAGATAGAATCCAATACCGGCAGATTATAACAGAGAGTCTTGCCTGAGGCAGTAGGTGTAACTACTACTACATTCTTATGGTTTCTTATAAATTCTATGGCGGAAGCCTGATGAGAATAAAGCTTACTGATGCCTTTCTCTTTTAAAATCCTTACCAGTCTATCCTCTATCCACTCCGGAAATTCCTCGTAAATTCCAGATTTAGCAGGAATATGCCTCCAGTCGGTAAAGCGGGAACTTATCTTATTATATTTTTTTAATTCATTTAAGATTCTCTCTACCGGCATCTACTCAAACCTCGTATCTGCACCAGGGGACGGTTCTCTGGTGCACTCTTCTTTTAATCACATTCGCACCAGAGAACCGTCCCCTGGTGCAATTAAACTCTTTACTAAATTAATATTTTTTAGATCATCTTTTTCGTCATTCTTGGGAGTTTCCAGAATAAAAGGCAGGTCTTTTAGATATTTGTGATTCACCAACACCTTAAAACCTTCCAGTCCTATATATCCTTTACCAATATGCATATGCCTATCTTTTCGCGAACCCAAAGGAAATTTTGAATCATTAAGATGTATAACCTTTAATCGCTCTAAACCCAAGTATTTATCAATTTCCTCTAAAGTCTGTTCAACGCTTTCTTGATGTGAAAGGTCATACCCTGCTGCAAAGGCATGACAGGTATCAAAACACATTCCTATCCTCTTTCTATCTTTTGACCCTTCTACCATCTTCTTTAACTGGTAAAAAGTATAACCTAAATGTGTACCTGAACCAGCAGTATCTTCCAATAATATCATGGTCTTTAAATTTAAATCTGCACTTTTCTCTAAAATAATATTAAGAGCTCTGATTATCCTCTGAATTCCATATTCTTCTCCTGCTCCGGTATGAGTCCCCGGATGAATAATTAAATAAGGGTTATCTAATAAAAGGTCTGCTCTTTTCATCTCTTCAATAAATGCATTAATTGATTTTAAATAAAGTTCATCTGAGGGAGAAGCTAAATTAATAAGATATGAGGTGTGAATAAAAACGGGGTTAATATTAGAATTTTTTAAATTCTCTCTAAAACTTTCTACTTCGTTCTTTTCTAAAATTTTCTCCCGCCAGGTGGATGCATTCTTAGAAAATATCTGCATAGTACTACATCCTAATTCCTCTGCCCTAATGACCGAATTATCTATACCTCCAGCGATAGAAATATGGCATCCAATCTTCAATCTTTGTTTCCTCTTTTCTTCTACGGTTATTTAATTTTGCAAGTAAAAATTAGAGATTATTGAGAAATTTTATTGACTTCTCTATTTTTATAAGTATAACATATTACTATAGCCTAATTAAACAATTATTGCCTTTATACTCTACTTGCCTAAAAATATTTTTTAGCTGAAAAAATAGGGGAAAAAATGCATAAACAAATCATTAAAGAATTAAAAGAGCATATGCCCTTTACTGCTTTCGGGGCTACTACCGGAATAATTATGATAATATTTTTGCAAAAACTACCCTCCGAATCTGCTTATAATGTTTTTTATCTCCTTCACCCTCTCCATGTTTTTCTTAGTGCACTGGTTACTGCTTCTATGTATAATTTTTACCAATGTTACCCTTCCAAAAAAAAATGTAACCTGGGAATTTTAATCTTTATCGGTTATGTGGGTTCTATCGGAATAGCTACACTAAGTGATTCGGTAATCCCCTATCTGGGTGAAATTTTGCTCAATATGCCCCATCGAGAAATTCATTTGGGTTTTATTGAAAAATGGTGGTTGGTTAATCCCTTAGCCCTTCTTGGTATTGGAATAGCATATCTAAGACCCTCTACAAAGTTCCCTCATTTTGGTCATGTTCTCCTTAGCACTTGGGCTTCGATCTTCCATATTATTATGGCTTTGGGACAAACCTTGAATTGGTTTACCTATATTGGCATTTTTATTTTTTTATTTCTCTCTGTTTGGATACCCTGCTGTGTAAGTGATATCGTATTTCCTCTTGTGTTTATAAAAACACCAAAAAATTAAAAACATAACTCTGAGCACACTTAATTAATATTTCTGTTAATTTATTATGCTTTGGTGATATAAAATTTACCAAGTGACGAATTGCCTTGTAAGATAGCGGGAATAACAAAGACATACTTTAGTGAAAACTTCGGTGTTGTAGTCAAATAGAAAGAAGAATACTACTTTTTCTATCTTTTCTTTCACTTCCTTAACTCCTCGATATTCAATACTATATACTCGATACTATGTTTAGTACCTTGACAATTATATCGTTATATCGTAATATATGGATATTGTGATATCTTTCACTTGAAAGGAGTGAATTGCCATGAAAGTAGTAGTTGTAGGAGGAGTTGCCGGAGGGGCAAGTACGGCTGCACGGCTTAGACGACTTGATGAAAATGCTGAAATAATTATTTTTGAAAGAGGAGAATATATTTCTTTTGCCAATTGCGGCCTCCCCTATTATATCGGTGAGGTAATTAAAAAACAGGATAACCTGGTGGTTCAATCACCAGAGGATATGAAAAAAAGATTTAATATTGACGTAAGAGTTCTGAACGAAGTTAAAAATATTGATACCGAGAAAAAACAGGTTGATATTTATGATATTAAAAACAATAAATACTATAAAGAAGGTTACGATAAATTAATTCTCTCCCCCGGAGCTTTTCCTATTAAACCTCCGGTTAAAGGATTTGATGCCCCCAACATATTTACTTTGAGAGACATTCCCGATACCCTGGCCATTAAAAATTTTGTTGATGAGCATAATCCTAAAAGCGCTGTAGTAGTGGGTGCGGGTTTCATCGGGATGGAGCTAGTGGAAAATCTTCATCGAAGAGGAATAGCCATTACCATAGTTGAATTAGCAGAACAGGTGTTAGCGCCCCTGGACAGTGAAATGGCTTCCTTGATTCACCAACATCTGAAAGAAAAGAGGGTGGAATTTTATTTAAATGATGAAGTAAAAGAAGTTGAACAGCGGGAGCAATTTTCCATGGTTAAACTCGGCAGTGGACGGGAACTAAAGACCGATATGGTTTTAATCGGCATAGGGGTGCGTCCTGAAGTTACTCTGGCAAAAGGAGCAGGTTTAGAAATCGGCGAAAGAGGCGGCATAAAAGTAGACCGTACTTTAAAAACTTCCCACCCCGATATCTATGCAGTTGGTGACGCCATAGAAGTAGTAGATTATATTAACGGAAATTCCACTCTCGTCCCTATTGCCGGACCGGCTAATAAACAGGGAAGAATCGCAGCCAATAATATTTGCGGAATAGCAGAAGAATACGAAGGAACTCAGGGCACTTCCATATTAAAGGTATTTAATATGGCTGTGGCAGCTACTGGGAATAATGAAAAGCTGCTGAAAAGATTTAATATTCCTTACGAAAAATCTTTTACTCATTCTTCGTCTCATGCCGGATATTATCCCGAAGCCCTTCCCTTATCTGTTAAGCTTATCTTTTCACCGGACAATGGAAAAATTTTAGGAGCCCAGGTAGTAGGTTATGATGGAGTAGATAAAAGAATAGATGTTATCGCCACAGCAATGCGGGCTGGAATGACGGTCTATGATTTAGAAAAGTTAGAGCTGGCTTATGCCCCACCCTATTCTTCGGCTAAAGACCCGGTAAATATGGCCGGATATGTGGCTTCCAATATCTTAAAGGGAGATAATGTTATAATTCACTGGCATGATATAAATAAATTGGATCGAGAAAAAATCTTTTTAATAGATGTAAGAACACCTGAAGAATATAGTCTGGGCAGCATAGAGGGAGCAATCAATATCCCGGTAGATGATTTAAGAAACAGAATAAATGAAATTCCTAAAGACAAAAATGTTATTATCTTCTGCAAACAGGGATTAAGGGGTTATATTGCTTATAAAATCCTGAAACAAAAAGGGGTTAAAAATATTAAAAACCTCAGCGGTGGTTATTTAACTTATTTCCCCACTATTCAAAAACAATCAAATATTGGTATTCATAACTATGAAAAAATAGATAAGAAAGACTTTATTAAACCTAATGAACCTTCTGCTTCCTAACAAATGATGAAATATATCGTGAAAATAAACAAGGATTACTATGTAAAAACACGCAAATCAATTTATCTGTTTAAATAAAAATCATAAACAAGGAAATTATATGAGCAATGATTCTAAATTTATCCAAAAAAGCGAACTGTTAAAAGCGCTTGTCCATCCTACAAGATTTTGTATTGTAAAGGGTCTTATAGCAAAAGAGAGTAATGTTACCAGTATTCAGGAGTGCCTTGATTTACCTCAATCAACCATATCTCAACATCTCTTTAAATTAAAGGCTGCAGGAATCATAAAAGGTGAACGCAACGGGCTGGAAATATCTTATCAGGTTATAAATGAAGATGTTAAAAAGATTATTAAAATATTATTTCCTTGAATCTGCATAACAAAAAAAGGGGATAGACAAGACACCTATCCTCTTTTTTGAATCAACCTACTCTTAAACTCTTAACCCGTTGAAGGCGAGAATGATGGTCTAAAAACTTCTTTCTCAGACGAATATTAGAAGGAGTAATCTCCAACAATTCATCCTCCTGGATATAATCCAAAGCTTGTTCCAAAGAAAACTGACGAGGCTTCTCCAAGCGCAAGGCTTCATCTGAACCACTTGCACGCATATTGGTAACCTGCTTTCTCTTGGACACATTAACTTCCAAATCATTAATTCTCTTATGTTCCCCCACAATCATCCCCTGGTAAACTTCTGTAACTGGAGCAACAAATAGTGTCCCTCTTCCTTGAGCATTATGAAGACCATAAGTATTGGTTATTCCATTTTCATAAGCGATTAATACTCCCCGGACACGGTTGGGAATAGGCCCCTTGTACGGCTGATAATCAAGAAAGAGATGATGCATTATTCCTTTACCTTTTGTCTTGGTAAGAAATTCATCCCGAAAACCGATTAATCCCCTGGCCGAAATTTCAAATTCAAGCCGTAATTGATCGGAAGAAAATTCAATCATATTGACTAACTCCGCCCTTCTCTTTCCACAAATTTCCATAACTGCTCCCAAACTGTCTTTAGGGATATCACAGGTCATAAGTTCTATAGGTTCACATCTCACTCCCTCAATATTTCTAAAAATAACCTTGGGTTTAGAAACCTGAAATTCATACCCTTCCCGGCGCATCTTTTCAATAAGAATCGAAAGATGAAGCTCTCCTCTTCCTGAAACATGAAAAGTATCTGTCGATTCTGTCTCTTCGACTCTAAGGCTCACGTTGGTCTCAACCTCCTTAAAAAGACGCTCTCGTAAATGGCGAGAGGTGACAAACTTTCCTTCCCGACCAGCAAAAGGACTATTGTTGACAGTAAAATCTACAGCTAAAGTGGGCTCATCTATCTTTATTTTAGATAAGGCCTCAGGTTTTTCTTTGCAAGCTATTGTCTCTCCGATATTAGCTTCGCTAATTCCCGCTATAGCCACAATCTCTCCGGCCTCAGCTCTTCTTACTTCTTTTCTTCCTAATCCTTCAAAAAGATAAAGTTTTACCACTTTGCTGAATATCTGACTCTTATCGCGTTTAATTAAAGTGACTATTTCCCCCTCCTGAATTTCTCCCCGGCTGATAAGTCCAATTGCTATCTTCCCCACATAATCATCATAATTAAGATTGGTAATCAATAATTGCAAAGGGGAATTATATTCCACCGAAGGAGCAGGTATATATTTTAAAATAGTTGAAAAAAGAGGCGTTAAATTATCTTCTAAAGAATCAGGTGAAAATCCGGATAAACCCGAACGGGCAGAAGTATAGATAACTGGAAAGTCTATCTGCTCATCATTAGCCCCTAATTCAATAAATAAATCATAGATTTCGTTTAAAACTTCGGCAGGACGAGCATTAGGCCTATCTATTTTATTGATGACTACTATGGGAATAAGATTTAATTCCATAGCTTTACGCAGGACAAATCGAGTTTGAGGCATAGGTCCTTCAAAGGCATCTACAATCAGAAGAACTCCATTAACCATTCTCAGGATTCGCTCAACCTCTCCTCCAAAATCTGCATGGCCCGGCGTATCTACGATATTAATCTTTACTCCCTTCCAATGGATTGAGGTATTTTTAGAAAGGATAGTAATTCCTCTTTCTCTTTCCAAATCATTAGAATCCATCACTCTTTCTTTTATCTCCTGGTTATCTCGAAAGGTACCGCTCTGCCTTAACATAGCATCTACCAGAGTAGTCTTGCCATGGTCTACATGGGCAATAAGGGCTATATTTTTTATATTTACTGCTTCCATCATTTTTATTTCCTTTTTCTTATTACTTAGTGAAAATTGCATCGAATGCACAGAGACAAATATTACCACAATTAGAAGTAATATACAAGGATTGTCAAGGGAATGGTTCTTCTGACAATAAAATACCAAAAGAATAGGATTAAATATATAAAATATCAGAGTCTTTATACTTGCCATAACCTCTTTCTAAAATTGGAATTGGATTTTTACTGTTTACGCTCGAATAGTACGAAAAAGAATGGTTCTTTGGTGCAAAAAAATACTAGATTAACGTTTCCACAGGAATGACAGAGAGGGAATGGGAATGATATATAAGCCTTTATTTATAAGGAAGATTGGTTTTTAATTTTTTAATCTTGGGTCTAAGATATCTCTCAAACCATCTCCTAACATATTAATCCCCAAAACACAGATAGCTATAGTCAAGCCCGGAAAAAAACTTATCCAGGGGGCTCTACGGAGGAAAACTTTTCCCCCGCTAAGAATGTTCCCCCAGCTGGGAATTTCCGGCGGTATACCCACACCTAAAAAACTAAGACTTGCTTCAGATAGTATGGAATAAGCAAAAATCATAGTACCCTGAATAATAATGGAGGCTACGCAATTAGGAAAAACATATAAAATAGCAATCCTTAAATTACCTCTTAATTTTCATTTTGCACAAATAGTAGTAAAGATTTTCTAATATTTAACTTATTTACTTTCGTCTCTCTTCCCTTTAAAATATAAACTTTCTTCCAGGCTGATCACTTCCAGGGGTATTTCTTGTTTTTTTAATTTATTTGCCCCTCTTTGTGTGACTATTAATGTACCAGGATTATTAAAAATAATTCCAGAGACCATACATACTTTTCCCTTTATTAACACAATCTCAACTTTAGTATCATCCGGATCAAAAATAGTAATATCGGCATCTGCCCCAATCGATAAATGGCCTTTATTCTTTAACCCCAACATTCGTGAAGGGGTTAAACTTATTTTTTGAACCAGTTCACTTAAAGTCAAAGCACAAAAACGAACTAACGGTAAACCATGAGAAAGAATACAATTTCTTGGGATTACTCCCCCATCACTGCTAATAGCATCTACCACGAAATTGCCTTTTTTGTCTCTTTCTGTTGCACATACCTGAGCAGATCTCCTACGATTAATGGGAAAACAAATGCCCACCTTATACTCGTGTTCTTTCCAATAATTAATCGCTTCATCACCATAGATATATTTCACTTTGCTGCCCCGTAAAGCATATACGCCCGCATATTTTACCCGAAGAGCCTCTTCTAATCCCTCTTTGCTTACTTGATAACCGTTAGCCTTTAAAGAATTACGGAGAACATAACTCATGGGTATACCATTTCCGTTAATTCCCCCGTAACAACCATTATGTAAGGCTAAATGACTCTCAGAAACAATATTAGGTGATTTTTTAAGAATATCCATAATTATTTTAAGTTCTAATAAAGGATCTTCTATATAACCACGACAATAAGCATTAACGTGGGCGATATGCAAGGGTTTTCCTTCGCTTAGTTTAACCGCCTCTTCAACTCCTTGTATGTTACTACCGGTTTCAGTGGTCCCTACATGAAACCCCATATAACCTTTTTCCTGGTGAGTTATTTGGAAAATATTATAAGTAGCTTCAGGAGTAAGTGGATAATGCCCTCCAATTATTTTTATTCCTATAGCTCCACTATCAAGAAATTCATTGATTACCTTTTCCAACTCAGCTCGTGTAGGATTTTTATTTTTAATCCCCTTCCCCGGGTAAACAGCTTCTAAAACTGCTACATTAAGCCCACATCCGTATTTAACTATCTCCTGCTTAATTACTTCTATCGGCCCTTCAAAATCAATAGCGGTCGTAACCCCGGCGTTTATTAACATTCGATAACCTGCTCCCTTAACAGCCGGTCGGGCAATATGACAATGAGTGTCTATTATTCCGGGAATAATTACTTTTCCAGATATATTAATTACTTGCTCGGCTAAATAGTTACTTATTCCTTTAGAAACTTCAGCAATCTTATCTCCCTTTATGGCTACATCACCGATAAAATCTTTATCATTAGCAGGGTCAACAATACGTCCGCCTTTAAATAAAAAATCATATTTCATTACAAGCCACACTTTCTTTATTTTTTAAATTTTTGTTAATATGTTTAATTTTTCTTTTATATTCTCTATACTA
>DAOUWX010000394.1 GCA_030666935.1 Atribacterota bacterium
CGCAAAGACGCAGAGAACGCAAAGAGAAGATGGATTTTCCTTTCTGTTGAGAGGACAGAAAGGAAAAAATCTAACGACTTCAGGGCATTCAAAGGATCGAATCGTGATGGATATCAATAAATTAAGCAGCAAGATTATAGGTGCGGCTATTGAAGTACATAAGACCTTGGGGCCTGGTTTGCTGGAATCTACATATGAAGAATGCTTATGTTATGAACTAAGTCTCCGAGGTTTGGGATTCGAAAGACAGAAACCACTACCTATAACGTATAAAAATAAAAAACTGGTTGGCGGAAGTGCATGGGAATCGAACCCACCCGGGACGGTTTTAGCGCCCCACACCGGATTTGAAGTCCGGGAGCCCCACCAGTGAGCTGTGCACTTCCACTATTTAGAATTATATAATCTGTTAATCTTATTTTTTCAACCGTTATTAAAAAAGACGGTCTCGTAAAAAGTCAAAATTTGGGATTACTACCACAACTTGTTGGTATAGTAAAAGTAGTAAATGCACCATATATTGTGGTCACTAAAATTTCGCCGGACTTTTTACGAGACCATCAACATTAATTATAGGTATAAACTTGAGAAATATTTACTGGATAGATTCCGACCGATTTGATACCAAATTAGATAAAAGCACATGGTTGGAAACAGGTGAGGTTTTGGCAGGGGAAAATTTTTCTGTCACTCTTCTGTGCGGCTTTAGTAAAAAAAAATACATTCCCAGTGGTTATAGATTAAAAATAAAATATTTTAAAAGTATTGATGTTCCATTTTTATTCAGGTACTCGCTTTTTATTAATATATTTTTCTGGCTTATAAGAAATATCAGACAAGACGATATCATCATTGTTTCACCACAAGACTTATGGATCGCTTTCTTTCTTAAATTACTAAAGAAATGTAATTTACATCTGGATATAAGAACTGTACCTGTCGAAATTTATAACATTATTGATCGCATCGATTACCTGCTTTTCTGGAAAATCCCCTTAACACTTTTTCATAAAATCCCAGACAGTTTTTCATTTATTACTGAACTGCTAAGACAAAGTGTAGAGCAGGAGTTCTGTCTGCGTTTTCAAGATTTCGTAATATGGCATTCCGGTGTGAATACACGGCATTTTAAAAGGTTGGAAAAAGATTTTGCTGAGCAACAATCAAACAAATTTGTTATTACCTACTTGGGGGTTATTGCCAAGAATAGAGGAATAAATTTGGTATTAGAAGCGCTTTCCATTTTAAAGAAAAACTATCAGGAAAACATAGTATTTCAAGTTATTGGTAATGGCGCTGATTTGGCAAATCTCAAAAGTATTACTTCAGCCCTCAAGATTAACAAAACAGTCAACTTTAAAGGCTATATTCCATATGAATTTATTCCCAAACACCTTAGAAATACCGGTTGTTTTATATGTCCGCTTCCCAACAGGCCTGAGTGGAATGTCTCAAGTCCAATAAAAGTTTTTGAGTATCTTGCTTGTAAAAAACCTATCATACTTACTCCAATTGCTGCACACAAGAATATTGTTGAGAATGAGGATTTTATAGTCTGGACTGATGGCGATAAAATAGAAGATTTTGTTAGAGCTATTGAATATGCTTATGAAAACTGTAATATTTTAACAGAAGCCGCAAAAAAAATTCCTGATGTTGTTAGAAAAAATTATGAATGGAGAGTCCAGGGTAAAAGGCTTGCTGATTATCTGAAGAGAAAATATCATGCCAGTACAACTATATATTATTTATCCTTATGATCCCATTGGCATAAAAATTGGAGGAGCGGAAACCTTTATTAAAGGGTTTATTAAGTATGCGCCGGAAGATTTTGATATAAATTTTATAGGAATAAGTTCAAACGTC
>DAOUWX010000152.1 GCA_030666935.1 Atribacterota bacterium
GACTAGCCGGGTTTTTATCGGTGTAAACCAAAGTAAGAGCTGAACTTAATTTATCATTAAAAGTATAATTATGGTTCAATTTAATATTACCGGTGATACTTAAATCATCCTGACCCAGTCCTGTTCCGCTGAAGTTATATTTACCACCAATCTTAAGGTTATATTTTTCTCCTTGTTTATCAAAAGTAAATTGAGATTTCAAACTATTGCTCAGGAGTTCTCCTCCCTCAGCTTTCGTTCCGCTATAATCCAGTATTACTTGGGTTTTAATATTATCTTCAAACTCCTGCCCGTATTTTACTTTTCCGGTTAAATTGATTTTTCCGCTATCTTTTTCCTTAATCTGATACAGATAAAGGGAGGTTTCTCCGGGATTATTTTGGTTTCCTATTTCCCAGGCATGTTCAATCCCTGTACCTATCCCTTTCTTTTCCAGCCAATCGAGATAAAATGTGCCGTAAGATTTTTCATCTATATAATAGTTGAAATATGTTTTTATAAACCAGCCGTCATTACTATTTTGTCCGATTTTGGGGAGGATGGGCTGCTGGGTTTTGCGGTCTAAAAAAATCAGGAAATATGGGAGGGTAATAATTTTTATTTTGCCTTCATACCAGGAGATATTACGGGCGATTATTTTGTCTTTGGGATAGATAATCATTTCTTTGGCGGCGATATGGTAATGGGGCTCTTCTAATTCACAGGTGGTAAAACTTCCTTCGGTAATTTCCACGGTCTCGGGGAAATTTTCCATCCTATCTCCCTGATAATATACCTTTCCCTTGATGCCTTCTCCGGTTAACTCACCTTTTAACTGAAGTAGAATTATTTTTTTGGTTTTCCAATTATAGGTAAGTTCTTCACAGTTAGTTTCAGTCTCATCTTGTTTAAAGAGGACTTCTCCGGAGGCGAAGAGAAGGTTAGTGGTTAAATTAATTTTCAGATAATCAGCCTTTACCTCGATGTCCTGATATTCAAACTGCACCCCATCTTTGGCGATAATCAGGTCCTCATCTTCTATCTTTTCATAAGTGATGAATTCAGCAATAAGGGAGATATCTAATTCTTCATCTGTTTCTTCTGCTACCGTTGTTTCTTCTGTATTTACAGCTTCTTCAATTATGGGTGTTTCTTGTGCTTCTTCTGTCCCTTCTGTCCCGACTGTCTCTTCGGTTTCTCCTGTTCCTCCCGTTTCCTGTGCAAATGATATCACAGTAAACCCGAAATCCAGGCCACCCAGGTTTATCCCTAAAACTAATGTAAATATTGCTAAAAAAAATACTATCTTTTTTACTCTTATTATTATCATACTTAAAATGTCCTTTTAATGATTACATATCTAATTAATTGGCAAACCGGCTAACAATCTTAATCTTTGTCTTAACTAGCTAACTAAGTTAATTGGTTAATTGTATTATCTTGTGTCCATATTTTATACTAAATACTATTCACTAACGACTAACGACTAAGTAATTGGCTAATTAGCCAATTACTTCACTTCTTCTCCGCACCCAACATAATAAACACCCCTAAAATACCAAAAACCATATTGGGTACCCAGGCCGCTAAAAATGGAATTAACATTCCTCCCCGACCCATCGACCTGGTAGTGGAAAGGAGGACATAATAGAGCAAAATCAAAACAATGCTGAGGATTACTCCGGTAGCCTTGCTCCCCCGTTTTACCCGTAAACCCAAGGGTACTCCCAGCAGTACAAAGATTAGTCCGCTAAAGGGGATAGAGTATTTCATATAGAAGTCTACTTCAAAGTTTTTGGTATCTGCACCTGCTTGTTGCAAAATATTTATTTGCTGCCTTAACTCTTTACTGCTCATCTCCTGTGGGGTTCTCTGATTTTTAAAGAACTTTTGCAGGTCGTCTTTAACAATAATATCCATATTAACAAAGCTCATCTCATAAGTAATTTTACCATCTTCATCATAATTATATATAGTCCCATTCTCTAGTTTCCAGGTATCAACTACCCACTTCCCTGTTTTGGCAGTTATCATTCGGGGAAATTTCTCCCGAGTCATTTCATAGACCATAATATCCTGCATAATCATATTTTTTTCATCAAGTCGATTTATATAGAAATAGCGATTTTCAGCATCACGGAAAAAGACGTTTCGTCTGATATTAGGTGGGCCTTTCTTTAATACGATTTCCCGGATAATATTCTGGGAGATATGATTAGCTTCGGGAACAATGTAATCATTGATTATAAAAGCCAAAATACTTATAGCCAGGGCAGCGAATAAAAAAGGAATCATTATTCTGCGGAGGCTTATCCCCCCTGCTCTCATAGCGGTTATTTCACCATCGGTGGAAAGGCGGCCTATAGCTAATTCGCTGGAGGCTAACAAAGACATAGGGAAGGTTACCACCAGAAATGCCGGAAGGCGATAGGCTAATAATTTGACAATATAGATCCAGGCCACTCTCTTATTAATTAACATGTCCATTAGCTCAAAGAGGGTCTGCATAATTAACATAATGGTCAAAGCAGCAACCGCTAGAGCCACAAAGCTCATTACTTCTTTTACAATATAGCGGTCTAATATCTTGGATCGCGGAAACTCCCTGATTGATATATTTATTGCTATCACCCCTGCACTTTGAACTTTTTATAAGTATAACACATTTTTATTTTTTACAAAAATAATAAAAGTTGCCAAAAGGTGCCTGGCACTTTTCTTTACATTTTGGTAAAGTTTAGTGCCTAGCACCAAATTTGTCATTTGGTTTTTCCTATTTTACTTACATCTCCTGCCTGCAACTATACGCTATACACTTTACACTATCCGCTATTTTTTCTTTGTGAGATACGATTCACGAGATACGAGATACGAATTATAGATTTGCCAAAAGAAGGGCATTTATTATATAATCAAAAAAACGGGGAGATAGATAGGAAGTCGTAAATATGAAAGATAATATGATTAGAAAAAATAAAAAAAATAGAATATTTTCTTCAATAATTTGTATCGCTTTTTCTTTGCTTTTTATTCTTATGGTTCAAGTTTTACCTTTGTTGGGCACTACAGCTATTGCCTTTGCTGTCTCGGGTCCCTCTATTTACTTCCCGGAAGATTCCTGGGATTTTGGAGAAATCACTCCCGGTGAACTCCCTACCCATATCTTTAAATTTGAAAACATGGGGGATGAGATTTTAATTATTAAGGGGACAAAGGTTAGCTGTGAATCCTGCATTGATTCTGTTATTTCTACCAGAGAATTTAATCCGGAAGAAGAAGGTGAATTAGAAATTACGGTTAATTCACTAGATATGATAGGGAGGTTTACTAAGCGGGTTTATGTGGAATCTAGTGACCCGGTTAATCCTCGGGCAGTAATTACCGTTTCCGGATTTATCAAAGAAAAAAAAGAATCTACCGTTCAGATTCAACCTCAACCAGAGCCTCAACCTCCCTTTAGAAGAGGAATGTCTTATTTTAATAAGGGTGAATACGATAAAGCTATTATTGAATTTGAAAAATCAATTGAATTGGACGAAAATCATACAGATAGTTACTATTATCTGGGACAATGTTACCTGCAAAAGGGGATTATAGAATATAACAATAAAAATATTTTAAAGGCCTACAGTCTTTATAGAAAAGCCAATAAAATATCGGAGCAAGTTATCCCTAAATATGAAAAAACGATTGAAGATAACCCGAAGGATTTAAATAGTTATCTCAGATTAGGATATATTTATGAAGTAAGGAGTATAGTTCCCTTTATTAATGAGTATAATGAGGCTTTAGAATATTATTTGAAGGCCTTGGATTTAGCGACAAGCTCTTCTTCAGTAAAGAATACAGGAATTATTATTTACCTTAACACCAGAATAGGAAATATATATTTTGAGAAAAAGGAGTACTCTCAAACTATAGGATATTTAGATAGCGCGATAAAAATGTCTTCCTACAATGCAGAAGCTTACTATTATTTAGGATTATCTTATGATAAAATAGGGGAAAAAGAAAAAGCCCGGGAGTTCCTTTCCCGAGTGATTGAACTCTTCCCCCAATCAGAATGGGCTCAGGATGCGGAAAAAGAATTGAAGAAAATAAATAAGGATTAGTTTGCTAGTTACCCGGTTAACCAGTTTACCAGTTAACTAATATAATCGGTCAATTGGCGAGATTTTATAGTACATGTATTTTGGGGATTATTAGGAGGTAAATAATAAATATGAAAACATATCGATTTTCTATTGTTATTGAAAAGGATGAGGAAGGTTATTTTGCCTTATGTCCGGAATTACAAGGGTGTTATACGCAAGGTGATACATATGAAGAGGTTTTAGAAAATATTAAAGATGCCATTCACCTTCATGTGAATGATCGTTTGGATAGCGGAGAAGAAGTTCCTCAAGCACAGTCCGTTAGTCTTACTTCTTTGGAAGTGGCAGTGTGATGGAGAGGTTACCGCGAATAACCGCGGTCGAAGTGATTAAAGCACTAAAGAGAGCAGGGTTTTTTCTTACTCGGCAAAGCGGAAGTCACAAAATATTTAAGAATAAAACAGGCAAAAGAGTAACTGTACCTTATCATAGCGGGAAGACTATTCATCTCAAGGTTCTTCATAGTATTTTAACGGATGCAGGTCTTTCAGTGGAAAAGTTTAAAGAATTGTTGAAGTAAAGACTATTTTAACCGGTCAACTAACTGATTAATAGACTGACTAATTGAATTAAATATTTTGCATTTAACTGGGCAACCGGCTAACTGGTAAACTGGTTAGCTAACAAGGAGGCTTTTATCGTTGTTATCATTAATTAAAAATATCAAAAAAATAAAAAATGACAAAGGACCGTCCCCTGTCATTTTTTTAATATTACTATCTTTTTCGCTAATGTTATTGAGTGGTTGCTTATTTCCTTTCTCTAAAGGCTCGGTGGAAGGGTATATTCATGAAGAAACGGTTATCGATGCCCGCCCCTTAGAAGGTGCTCTAGTCAGCATCACCGGTTCTTCCAATACTGCCCTCACCGATGAAGAGGGCTAC
>DAOUWX010000123.1 GCA_030666935.1 Atribacterota bacterium
ATATTTAAGGAGGAAAAATCAAATGGCAAAAGAAAAATTTGTAAGAACTAAACCCCATATTAATGTGGGTACTATCGGTCATGTAGACCACGGTAAAACAACTTTAACTTCAGCAATCACTAAGTATCTGTCTGCCAAAGGCCTTGCCGAGGTGAAGGAGTTTGATGATATCGATCGAGCTCCCGAAGAAAAGGAAAGAGGTATTACCATCTCGGTCTTTCATGCCGAATACGAGACTGAAAAGAGACACTATGCCCATATCGATTGTCCGGGACATGCCGATTACATTAAGAATATGATTACCGGAGCAGCCCAGATGGACGGAGCTGTCCTGGTAGTATCTGCTGCTGATGGCCCCATGCCCCAGACCCGAGAGCATATTCTTCTGGCCCGTCAGGTAGGAGTCCCCTTTATCGTAGTCTTCCTGAACAAGGTGGATATGGTAGATGACCCTGAACTGATCGAACTGGTAGAGATGGAGATAAGAGATCTCTTAAGTGAATATGAGTTCCCCGGAGATGATATCCCTGTAATCAAGGGCTCGGCTTTAAAGGCAATGCAGGCTGCAGATGCTAATGATCCTGCCTATAAGGCAATTTCCGAATTATTAGAGGCCATAGATAATTATATTCCTACTCCTAAGCGGGATATCGATAAACCTTTCCTCTTGTCAGTGGAAGACGTCTTTTCTATCACCGGGAGAGGGACTGTGGCAACCGGTAGATTAGAAAGAGGGCTGGTCAAGACAGGAGATCCGGCCGAGATAGTGGGACTTGCTCCCAAGGTGCGTAAGACTGTAGTTACCGGAGTAGAGATGTTCCGTAAGACTATGGATCAGGCTGAAGCCGGAGATAATATCGGTCTTCTCCTCCGGGGTATAGATAAAGATGATGTAAAAAGAGGTCAGGTAGTAGCGGTCCCAGGTAGTATCACCCCTCATACCAAGTTTAAGGGTGAAATCTATGTCTTAACCAAAGAAGAAGGAGGCAGACATACTCCTATCTTCAGCGGTTATCGTCCTCAGTTCTACTTCAGAACTACTGACGTAACCGGTACCGTCACCTTACCCGAAGGGGTAGAGATGGTTATGCCCGGGGACAGGATAACTATTGCCGGTGAACTTATTACTCCTATCGCCATGGAAAAACAGCTCCGTTTTGCTATCCGAGAAGGAGGACGAACTATCAGTGCCGGAGTGGTAAGTGAGATAGTAGAATAGTATATCGTATATCGGATATCGTATATCGTAAAGAAATACGAAAGATAGTGGGGCGGATATATCCGCCCCACTACAGAAAAATAGAATAAAAGAATTTAGCGATACACGAAATACGACATACGAATTATTTCTTGACAGAGAAAGCAAAGTATGGTAGATTTAGGCTTGCGCAATTTTTATTTTTTATTAGGAGAAATATTAAATGAGACAAAGAATAGTTTTAGCTTGTAATGAGTGTAAAAATAGAAATTATGATAAATATAAAAATAAGCAAAATACTCCAGAAAGAATAGAACTTAAGAAGTACTGTAAATTTTGTAAAACTCATACTTTACACAAGGAAATAAAATAATTTTAGTGTAAAGGGTTTGTTTAAAGATTATTAAGGTCCGTAGCTCCAACGGCAGAGCACTGGACTCCAAATCCGGGGGTTGCAGGTTCAAATCCTGCCGGGCCTGCCATTTTTTTGTTTAATAGAGAAAATAAAAATAGAATTGGGAGCAAAATGAAACTAAAAAATATTTTTACTAAAATAAATAATTTTATAAAAGAAGCTATTGCTGAATTAAAAAAAGTTATCTGGCCCAACAAAAAAGATCTTAAAAATAGCACGATTATAGTTATTACTACTATAATTATTGCTTCTATTTTTATTGGGTTAGTTGATCTATTTTTTACTAAAGTACTAACTTTGTTTATGGGATAATACACAATAAATATTTGCTATTTTATGGAAAAAAGGAAGAGAGTTAATTAGTTACAATGGCTTCAAATAAAAAAAAATGGTACGTAGTTCATACTTATTCAGGATATGAAAATAAAGTAAAAATAAATTTAGAACAAAGAATTAAATCCATGGGAATGGAAAACCAGATTTTCCAAGTATTAATACCTACTGAAAAAGTCTTAGAGGTAAAGTCTGGCAAAAGAAAATATGTGCAAAAAAAAGTATTTCCAGGATATGTAGTGATAGAAATGATATTGGATAATAATTCCTGGCAAGCAGTAAGGAACACTCCCGGAGTTACTCGCTTTGTAGGTTCAGGGGGAAAACCAGTACCTTTAAAAGAAACAGAAATAGATAACATATTAAAGCAGATGGGAAAAGGCGAGAAAGTACCTAAATTAGATATTGAAGTAGGGGAAAATATTAGAATTATCGTTGGTCCATTTACCGGGTATACAGGAAAAGTTAAAGAAGTGGATTACGAAAAAAATAAAATGAAAGTTTTTCTATCTATTTTTGGTCGAGAGACATCTGTTGAGTTAGGTTTTAATGATATAGAGAAATATTAAATTAGTCGTTAGTATATCGTATCGCGTATTGCGTAAATTAGTTACTTAGTTAACTGATTACTTAGTTTGAAATTAATTCAACCAACTAAACAACTAACTAGCTAACTAAATACTAATGACTATTCACTAACGATTAGTTATAGGAGGAATTTAA
This sequence comes from Atribacterota bacterium, assembly GCA_030666935.1. GTDB lineage: Bacteria > Atribacterota > Phoenicimicrobiia > Phoenicimicrobiales > Phoenicimicrobiaceae > Sediminicultor. The sequence continues at coordinate 2,670 of DAOUWX010000123.1, forward strand.
TGGCAAAGAAAGTGGTTTCCATAATAAAATTACAAATACCTGCTGGTAATGCTAATCCTGCACCACCGGTAGGCCCGGCTTTAGGTCAGCATGGTTTAAACATTATGGAATTTTGTAAGGCTTTTAACGAAAAAACAAGACAGGATGTTGGAAGTGTAATACCAGTAATTATAAATGTACATGAGGATAGATCTTTTACTTTTATCTGCAAAAAACCTCCAGTTGCCTTTTTATTGAAAGAAGCAGCAGGAATAGAAAAAGGATCAGGAGTACCCAACAAAGAAAAAGTTGCAAAGTTATCTCGGACAAAAATTGAAGAGATTGCTAAACGTAAAATGCCTGATTTAAATGCTAATGATTTAGAAAATGCCATGAAAATAGTTGAAGGCACTGCCAGAAGTATGGGAATAGAGATAGAGAGTAATAATTAATTGTAAACTTATGTGGAAGGATAAATAAAATCCAATAATACCACAAGGAGGAAAAAGATGAGTAAAAAAAGAGGTAAAAAATATTTAGATGCTATTAAAGATTATCAAAAAGATAAGTTTTACGAACCGGAAAAAGCTTTAGATTTAGTAAAAAAGTTTCACTGGGCTAATTTTGAAGAATCTATTGATATCGCGATTAAATTGGGTATAGATACCCGTCGTTCAGAGGAACAGGTTAGGGGAGCGGTAGATTTACCTTATGGTACAGGCAAGAAAGTGAAAGTTGTTGTCTTTGCCGAAGGAGAGAAGGCAAAAGAGGCAGAAGAAGCCGGAGCTGATTTTATAGGCGCAGAAGATTTAGCTGAAAAGATACAAAAGGGATGGACTGATTTTGATGCCACTATAACGACCCCGGATATGATGAAAATAGTAGGAAAATTAGGTAAAATATTGGGACCTCGAGGCCTAATGCCTAACCCTAAAGTTGGTACCGTTACTTTTGATATAAAAAATACTGTAAAAGCAGTGAAAGCGGGGAAAGTAGAGTACCGAGCGGATAAATTTGGCATAATCCATGCACCCCTAGGAAAAACAAATTTTGACAAAGAGAAGTTATTAGAAAATTTTATCACCTTTATCGGCGCTATTATTAAAGCTAAACCATCAGCCGCCAAAGGAAGATATATGCGCAGCATCGCTATTTCATCTACTATGGGACCAGGGGTTCATATAGATCCCCAAAAAATAGACGCCTGGGTAGAAAAACAAAAAAAATAGAATTAGTGAAAATATAAAATAAAATATACTTGTAAATTTAGATATACCTTAGACAGCAGGAGTTGAAAAGAAACAACGTAATTGATATTAAAATATCTTCCTGCCAAGGTGAGAACAAAGTGAATAAACTTGCTAGTTTCACCTTCCCTATAGATTGGTCTAAGGGAAGGCTTTTTATTATGTAAAATACCTAATAGAGTTAGAAAGGAGGATAAATCATGGCTTTAAGTAAAGATTCTAAAAAAGAGATACTTAAGGATTTGATAGCAAAATTGAAAGAATCTAAGGGAGTAGTTTTAACCGATTACCAAGGAATGAATGTATCTCAGATTAGCAGCCTTAGAAATGAATTAAAAGAAAATAAAGTGGAATTTAAAATAGTAAAAAATACTTTAATGGAAAAAGCCAGCGAAGAGCTAAATATTGAGGATCTAACCAAAGATTTAATCGGTTGCACCGCAATAGCTTTTTGCAACGATAATGGAGTTGCCCCGGCTAGATTACTAAAAGGATATTTTAAAAAAAATAAAATTAATTTGAAAATAAAATCTGGTCTGATAGACGGAAGAGTTTTTTGTCCGGAGAAAATTATGGAAATAGCTTCTCTACCTTCAAAAGATGTCCTTATTGCCCAAATGATTAACGGAGTAAAATCTCCGCTTTATTCTTTAGTATTTATCTTACAAGGACCGTTAAGGGGATTGATTTATACTTTAGAAGCAGTAAAAAAACAAAAGGAAAAAGCGAAAGCATCATAAATTTTTATACCAAAAATATAATATGCGATATTGCATGACGGGTAGATAGGGTAGAATAAAAGCTTTTTTCGAGATACGATATACAAAATACAATATACGAAATTGAGAGGAGGTGAAACAAATGGTAGAAAAAAAAGAAGTTTCTAAAAAAGAAGAGGTGGCTACTAAAAAAGCTAAAAAAGTTACTGAAGAAAAAAAATCTAAACCTGAAATGGGTGCATCAGTGGAAATATTAGAAAAGATAGAGAAGATGAACGTATTGGAATTAGCTGATTTAGTTAAAGCTTTAGAGGAAAAATTCGGAGTAACTGCTGCTATGCCTGTTGCTATGCCTGCTAATGCTGGTGGTGCAGCTGCATCAGACGAAGACAAAGAAGAAGAAAAGACTGATTTTGAAGTAGTGTTAAAAGAAGTAGGGCCAAATAAGATTAAAGTAATAAAAGAAATAAGAACCATCACTGCTTTAGGTTTGAAAGAATCTAAAGACTTAGTAGATGGTGCACCGAACACAGTAAAAGAACATGTAGACAAGAAAGAAGCCGAAGGAATAAAAGAAAAATTAGAAGCGGTTGGAGCAGTTGTAGAAATAAAATAGAAGATAGTTTTTACAATATCGAAGATACTCTTTAAAAATATTTAAAGGGTATCTTCTTGCATTTTTAATTACTAAATGATAAAATTATAATTTACGGAAATATATAGCGTGGAGTGTACAGCGTTTAGCAAGTAAGAGAAATCAATAAACTAAAAACGCAAAGCGAAAAGCGAAAAAGCATAGTTCAAAACTCTTAACTAGTCGTTAGTATTAAGTGCAGGTTTTTAGTTTTCAGTTAATAGTTGTAAGATGCAAGTGTTTATAATTTACCAATTAAATTCAATTTAATAATCAGCAAGTAATATAATGTGAAACATGTGATAAGTTTCTGTTTTTATAATTTTAGAAATTTAATCTTATTACTCATTACATATTACTTGTTACTGTATTTTACACGAGATACGAGATAGTTTTAAGCTTTTCGTTTTTCATTATATACTATATACTAACGACTAATTTAATATTTTAATAAATATATAAAGGTTGGTGTTTTGCGGTGCACAATAAATATAACCAAGTGAAAGATTATTCCAAA
>DAOUWX010000300.1 GCA_030666935.1 Atribacterota bacterium
CAGCATTCTTCTATTGATCTGGTGGCCGGTAAAACCAACATTAGCAGAAATAACCAATTCCTGGGTCGCCTTGATAATGGTCTATCTGGTTCTCAGTATATTATTATTTGCGAAGCCTATTTATAAGTTCTTTGAAGAATTGATTTTTGCTAAGAAATCAGAGCAACACGATTCTCAGAAGTCAAGACAAGAACAATTCCTCGGTTTAATTTCAGATATTAATGTTGGTGATTTAGCTTCTTATTACGATTCCAAGCAGGATAATATATTGAATAAAGAAATTCAAGATACAGACTCCGTCGTTTTAAGAGAAGAAGAGATGGTTAAATATATTCGAAAATTGCAAAAAGAAAACATTAGATGGCGATTTCTCTATGCTGATACCTATCTGGTCTTGTACGCAAAATATGTTTTATTCTGGCTTCATAAATCCAAATCGGTAAACCGAGAAGAATTTGATAATATATGGCAGCCTAAAATATCTGACCCCGAAGAACGGGAGGCCATACAAGATGCCCTCCTTGATTTGGAATTTATTAGGGAAGAGGAAGGGGATATTTTTTCTATTACCAGGTTAGGCTCAGCTTACGTAAATTATCTGAAGGAAATGGACAAACAAATAATATAAAAAATAGTAACCAGCAGGGAATGGATTTAGGAATCAGGGGGTATAATTAATTATAAAATAATAGCTTTTAGAATTATTAAAGGGGGTGTTTTGGTGAAAATATCAATAGGGGTAATAACTAAAGATTTTAATTCTTTAGAGCCCATAGATGAATTTTTAGAAAATGCTTCAAAATATAATCATAAAATTTACAGTGTAATAATTGTGTATTCCCATAGCTGTGATTTTCGATTGGTAGAAAATTTAGAAAAAAATGTTAAAGTGTTTCTGGTACAAATAAATGATGCTCCGGAGATAAAGCGCAGACTAATAGAGGTGGGCTTATCTGCAGAAAATATAGAAATTTTAATCAATTGCTCTGCCTTAAAAAAGCATGGATTAGTGCCTTATGGCTTGAACAGAAATTATGCCCTGATCAAGGCTCTATTAAGCGGTTCAGAAGCATTAGTCTTTATCGATACTGATGTCTATCCCAGAGTATTGATAAAAAAAGACGGTGAAGTAAAGGAAAAAAAGATAGATTTCATCGGAAGACATTTAGAGTATCTAAGAAAAGAAGAAGTTATTATTACCACCAGTGATTACTCCGGTTATTACATCATTCCTCCTATGAGCTTTAGCGGAATGAAGGAACTATTTATTGGTTTGCAAAAAGAAGATGCTTATGAATTTTTAAGAAATTTCGACCAACATAATTGTCTGAATTTAGATAATGATAAAAAGCGAAAAATATTTGAAACAGACAAGATATTAGGAGGAAATGTAGCAATTAAACTAAGTGCCCTTAAAGAATTGCCTCCATTTTTTTCTACAGTGCATAATGTAAATGGCGAAAATGTTCTCTCTCGCGGAGAGGATACTCTCCTGGGGATTAAATTAAAAAAGAGTGGAAAAAAATGTATCGATATTGATACTAAAATATTTCATAATACCTTTGGAAACTATCCTGAAATACCGGATATAAAAAAAGATAAATCCATAAAAGATAGATTTTATTATACCTGCCTGGGTTGGATAGGGAGAAACCCTTTTCTTAATTGGCTAAAAAATGAAGATATGGAAGAGGTAAAAAATAGACAGAAGAAGAATATAATTATCGGCTCCAAAGCCGTGGCCTCTTATCTTAATGATGAGAGATTTTTAATCTTGCCCGAGGCCCTGGAAATATCTTACCATAATTTAGAACGGGTAATCAGCGAATACAAAAACACTATGAGAGCTTGGAATGATTTTATCGAAAAATTAGAGAAATGGGGAGGGTAAAAAAAATGAAAATATTAATAATCAATCACTTCCCCCTGGAGGGTTCGGGGAGCGGAGTTTACACTAAAAATTTAGCCAAGGAATTAACCGAAAATGGGCACAAGGTTAAAGTTATATTTCCGGAAAATCGAAATGTACCCCCGGAAATTTTTGAAATGAGACCGATAATGTTCAGGGGCGACAACACTAAAGATTATGAAATTGATTTTAATTTCCCCTGTTTTACCAGCCATCCCCGGAGCAATACCACTTTTTATCAATTAGATAAAAAACAGGTGAGAGACTATATTGATATAATGGTTAGGGTTACCAACGAAGAGGCAGATAAATTTAAACCCGATATTATTCACGCCCAGCATCTCTGGATTACCCCTTGTGCCGCCCAAAAGACCGGTCTTCCTTATGTGGCAACAGTACACGGTACAGACCTGAAAGGATTTAAGCAAGATAAAAGATATCATACTTACGCCTTAAAAGGCGCTCAAAATGCTCGAAAAGTTATTACCATATCGAAACAGGTAGACAGAGAAACCAAGGAGCTCTATCATATTGAAGACGAGAAAAGAAAAATTGTCTATAACGGGTATGATACCAAACTTTTCAAAGTAAACAATGTTTCCCGAAAGGAAGCTTTGGAGAGGCTTGGTATAAACGAAATACCGGATTATATTGTTTCTTTTGCCGGGAAATTAGCCCATTTTAAAGGGGTAGACGTATTATTAAAAGCTGCTAAAATATATGAAAACCAGATGAAAGAAAAAGTTATGACCTTAATCGCCGGTAATGGAGTACTATATGATGAGTTAAATAAGCTCAAAGATTTTTTAGAGCTAAAAAATACCTTTTTACTGGGGTATATTAGTGATGAGCAGCTTATCGATTTATATAATATTGCCGATGTAAGCACTGTGCCTTCCCGGAG